>NZ_JASCPT010000006.1:0-116394 GCF_029959775.1 Pseudomonas sp. PS01270
CCCACAGGTATTGGTGGTGTACCCAAAATCTGTGTTCCACACCTGGCCCCTGTGGGAGCGGGCTTGCCCGCGAAGAGGCCAGTGTTGTCACAGCAAAATCAGCCGATACAAAAAAGCCCCCGGGCACCAGCATTGTCCGGGGGCTTTTTTTTGGGCGCGAAACCCGGTTACTTCTTCAGACCATAATGCTCATCGAGCATGCCCGGCGAATTCGGGCTCTTCGGCGCGTAATCACGCGGTGGTTCCTGATCGCGCGGTGGCGTCAGGCGTTCGCGTGGTGCCTGCGCTGCGTCGGCGTGCAGGGCGGCGATCAGGCGCTGGCGGGTCTGCTCGTCCAGGGCCAGACGGTTGGCGCCCTCGGCGAGATGATCCTGCACTTCCTGATAGCTCTGGGTCAGCTTCTTGACCAGCATCGCGGTGCTGTTGAAGTGGGTGACCACTTCGTTCTGATAACTGTCGAAACGCTCCTGGATATCATCCAGTTGACGCTGCGTGCGGCTCGGTGCGGCGTTCGGCGCAACGCGCGCGATCAGGAATCCAATGGCGACACCCACAACCAGGGCAAGAGTCGGTAACAACCAAACTAAGAGCGAGTGTTCCACGAGTCCTTCCTCTATAAACGGCTTTGCTTTACGTTAACGGCTCGAACCTGCGCTGTATACCGCGATTCACTCGCAATAGATTGGCACAGACAATTTGCTAGACGAGTCGACCCGATTCGAGGTCACGGAGTTCCTCCCTTGCTGATGCGTGAAACCCCTGTAGTGATTGACGGCCCTGTCGGCCAAATTGAGGCTTTGTATCTGGATAACGAGCAGCCGCGCGGCATCGCGCTGATCTGCCATCCGAACCCGGTACAGGGCGGCACCATGCTCAACAAGGTCGTCTCGACCCTGCAGCGCACCGCGCGCGACGCAGGCCTGATCACCTTGCGTTTCAACTATCGCGGCGTCGGCGCCAGCCAGGGCACGCACGACATGGGCACCGGTGAAGTCGACGACGCTCAGGCCGCAGCTACATGGCTGCGGGAAAAACACCCGGATCTGCCGCTGACCCTGTTCGGTTTCTCCTTCGGCGGATTTGTTGCAGCAAGTCTCGGCGGCCGTCTCGAAGCCGAAGGCGTGCAGCTTGAGCACCTGTTCATGGTTGCCCCGGCGGTGATGCGTCTGGGCGAGCAGGATCAACTGCCGCAGCACGGCGGGTTGACCGTGATCCAGCCGGAAACCGATGAAGTCATCGATCCGCAACTGGTCTACCAGTGGTCGGAGCAACTCCAGCGCCCCCATGAGCTGCTGAAAGTGGCAGAATGCGGACACTTTTTTCACGGCAAGCTGACCGATCTCAAGGATCTGCTGCTGCCGCGTCTCTCGAATTGATTGCAGTCTGACAAGCGATTACCCATGACTAACCGTACCCGCATTCTCACCGGCATCACCACCACCGGCACGCCGCACCTGGGCAACTACGCCGGCGCGATTCGCCCGGCAATCCTCGCCAGCCGCGACAGCCAGGCCGATTCGTTCTATTTCCTGGCCGACTACCACGCCCTGATCAAATGCGATGACCCGCTGCGCATCCAGCGCTCGCGTCTGGAAATCGCCGCGACCTGGCTGGCCGGTGGCCTCGATGTCGATCGCGTGACCTTCTACCGCCAGTCCGACATCCCGGAAATCCCCGAGCTGACCTGGCTGCTGACTTGCGTCGCCGCCAAGGGCCTGCTCAACCGTGCGCACGCGTACAAGGCCTCGGTGGACAAGAACGTTGAAACCGGTGAAGACCCGGATGCCGGCATCACCATGGGCCTGTACAGCTATCCGGTGCTGATGGCCGCGGACATTCTGATGTTCAACGCGCACAAGGTGCCGGTCGGTCGCGATCAGATTCAGCACGTGGAAATGGCCCGTGATATCGGTCAGCGTTTCAACCATCTGTTCGGCCAGGGCAGAGAGTTCTTCACCATGCCCGAAGCGCTGATCGAAGAAACTGTGGCCACCTTGCCGGGCCTCGACGGTCGCAAGATGTCGAAGAGCTACGACAACACCATTCCGCTGTTCTCCAGCGCCAAGGAAATGAAGGACGCGATCTCGCGGATCGTCACCGACTCCAAGGCGCCGGGCGAAGCGAAAGATCCCGATAATTCGCACCTGTTCACTCTGTTCCAGGCCTTCGCCACACCGGCGCAGGCCGATGAATTCCGCGGTGAGCTGCTCGGTGGTCTGGGCTGGGGTGAGGCGAAGAATCGCCTGTTCCAGTTGCTCGACAACGATCTCGGCGAAGCGCGCGAGAAGTATCACCAGTTGATCGAGCGTCCTGCGGACCTGGAAGACATCCTGCAGATCGGTGCGAAGAAGGCCCGCGCCGTGGCCACGCCGTTCCTCAACGAATTGCGCGAAGCCGTTGGCCTGCGTTCCTTCGTCAATCAGGTTCAGGTCGCCGCGACTACCAAGAAAAAAGCCGCGAAAACCGCGCGTTTCGTCAGCTTCCGCGAGGACGACGGCAGCTTCCGATTCCGTCTGCTGGCGGCCGATGGCGAGCAATTGCTGCTGTCGCGCAACTTCGCCGACGGCAAAACTGCCGGCCAGGTGACCAAACAGTTGCAGTCCGGCGAGCCGCTGGACGTGCGTACTGAAGAATTGAGCTTCAGCGTCTGGCTGGCCGGTGAGTGCGTCGGCGACAGCCCGGCCTTCGCCGACGCTGCCGCGCGAGAAGCCGCCATCGAGGCGTTGCGCGTCGCACTGACTCCAGCTCAAGACTGATCGGCGGCACGACCCGACCAAGGGCCGATTGCCATTCCCACAGGCCGTCGCTACAGTGACGGCCCGTTTTTGTTGCCTTGCTAACGAATTATGACGCCCCTAGAACGATATCAAGCTGATCTGAAACGCCCGGATTTCTTCCATGACGCCGCGCAGGAAACTGCTGTGCGTCACTTGCAGCGTCTGTACGACGACTTGATCGCCGCTGACCAGAACAAGCCGGGTTTGCTCGGCAAGCTGTTTGGCAAAAAGGATCAGGCACCGGTCAAGGGCCTGTATTTCTGGGGTGGCGTCGGTCGCGGCAAGACTTACCTGGTCGACACCTTCTTCGAAGCGTTGCCGTTCAAGGAAAAGACCCGCACACACTTCCACCGTTTCATGAAGCGCGTGCACGAAGAAATGAAGACCCTGGGCGGCGAGAAGAACCCGCTGACCATCATCGCCAAGCGCTTCGCGGCCGAGTCGCGGGTGATCTGCTTCGATGAATTCTTCGTCTCCGACATCACCGACGCGATGATCCTCGGCACGCTGATGGAAGAGCTGTTCAAGAACGGCGTGACCCTCGTCGCGACGTCGAACATCGTTCCGGACGGCCTGTACAAGGATGGCCTGCAGCGCGCGCGCTTCCTCCCGGCGATCGCGTTGATCAAGCAGAACACCGAGATCGTCAACGTCGACAGCGGTGTTGACTATCGTCTGCGTCACCTCGAGCAAGCCGAGCTGTTCCACTATCCGCTCGACGAAGCCGCCCACGAAAGCCTGCGCAAGAGCTTCAAGGCACTGACGCCGGAGTGCACGGCGGCGGTGGAAAACGATGTGCTGATCATCGAGAACCGCGAAATCCGCGCCCTGCGTACCTGCGATGACGTGGCCTGGTTCGATTTCCGCGAACTGTGCGACGGCCCGCGCAGCCAGAACGACTACATCGAACTGGGCAAGATTTTCCACGCCGTGCTGCTCAGCGGCGTCGAGCAGATGAGCGTCACCACCGACGACATCGCCCGCCGCTTCATCAACATGGTCGACGAATTCTACGACCGCAACGTCAAGCTGATCATTTCTGCCGAAGTCGAGCTGAAGGATCTGTACACCGGCGGACGCCTGACCTTCGAGTTCCAGCGCACGCTGAGCCGGTTGCTGGAGATGCAATCCCACGAATTCCTGTCGCGGGCGCACAAGCCTTAAACGGAGTTTCGGCAACGAACAAGGCCTGCGATTGCAGGCCTTTTTATGCGCTGAAGTTTTTCCCTGTGGGAGCGAGCCTGCTCGCGAAGGCGCAGTAACTGATCGTTCCCACGCTCCGCGTGGGAATGCATCCCGTGACGCTCCGCGTCACTTGCGAGCCGGACGCAGAGCGTCCAGTGGCGGCATTCCCACGCAGAGCGTGGGAGCGATCATCAGGCCGGGTTACGCAGCCTGCTGAAACTGCTGCCGATACTGATTCGGCGACAGCTCGGTGTGCTGGCGGAACAGTCGCGCGAAGAAGCTCGCATCGTCGTAACCGACCTCATAACTGATGGTCTTGATGCTCTTGCGCGTGCCCGAAAGCAAGCCCTTGGCCGTCTCGATGCGCAGGCGCTGCAAGTAGTGCAGCGGTTTGTCGCCGGTGGCGGTCTGGAAGCGGCGCATGAAGTTGCGGATGCTCATGCCGTGCTCGCGGGCGACGTCTTCGAAGCGGAATTTGTCGGCGAAATGTTCTTCGAGCCATTGCTGGATCTGCAGGATGATCACGTCCTGATGCAGCTTCTGCCCACCGAAACCGATACGTCCCGGCGAATAGCTGCGCTGCACTTCGTAGAGGATGTCGCGGGCCACGGCTTGCGCCACGTTCGCGCCGCAGAAGCGTTCGATCAGATAGATATAGAGATCGCAGGCCGAGGTAGTACCGCCGGCGCAGTAGAGATTGTCGGCGTCGGTCAGGTGCTTGTCCTGATTCAGATAGACCTTGGGGAAACGTTCGGCGAAGGCATTGAAGAAGCGCCAGTAGGTGGTTGCTTCCTTGCCGTTGAGCAGCCCGGCTTCGGCGAGCCAGAACACCCCGGTGGCTTCGCCGCATAACACCGCGCCGCGCGCATGCTGTTCGCGCAGCCACGGCAGGATTTGCGGGTAACGGCTGCACAGCGTGTCGAAATCGTCCCAGAACGCCGGGAGGATGATTACGTCGGCGTTTTCCAGGCCGCCGTCGACCGGCATCACTACGTCGCTGAAGCTTTTTACCGGTTTGCCATCCGGGCTGACCAAGCGAGTTTCGAACGCCGGTGTCAGGCCGTGGCCCAGTTGTTTGCCGTAACGCAGGCTGGCCACATGGAAAAAATCCTTGGCCTGCATGAGGGTGTAAGCGAAAACCCGGTCGATGGCCAGGATGCTGACGCGCCGCAAGGGCGGGGAGACGTGCTTAGACATAATTCAACTTTTATTTTGTTTTTATAAGGGAAAGTGGTCACCAGACGGCTGGATCGTCTTATTTTTTGTCGGATGTGTCCAGTGTCCCGTAGCAGGAGTCGGGCTTAGTCTCTGAGAGCCGTATCCCTCCAACAACAAAGAAAGGTGCCGCATGATCCCCAGAACCCTGTTCAGCTCCGAGCACGAATTGTTCCGCGACAGCGTGCGAACTTTCCTCGAAAAAGAGGCCGTGCCGTATCACGCGCAGTGGGAGAAGCAGGGGCACATCGATCGCGCGCTGTGGAACAAGGCGGGGGAGGCGGGGATGCTCTGTTCGCATCTGCCGGAAGAGTACGGCGGGCTCGGCGCGGATTTCCTCTACAGCACTGTGGTGATTGAAGAAGTCGGGCGTCTGGGTCTGACCGGTATCGGTTTCTCGCTGCACTCGGACATCGTCGCGCCGTACATCCTGCATTACGGCAGCGAGGCGCTGAAACACAAATACCTGCCGAAACTGGTCTCGGGGGAAATGGTCACGGCGATCGCCATGACCGAGCCTGGCGCCGGTTCCGACCTGCAAGGGGTGAAAACCACGGCGGTGCTCGACGGTGACGAATATGTGATCAACGGTTCGAAAACCTTTATCACCAACGGCTTTCTGGCTGACCTGGTGATCGTGGTGGCCAAGACCGACCCGAAGGCCGGTGCCAAGGGCACCAGCCTGTTTTTGGTGGAGGCGAATACGCCGGGCTTCGAGAAGGGCAAGCGCCTGGAGAAGGTCGGCATGAAGGCGCAGGACACCTCGGAACTGTTCTTCCAGGACGTGCGCGTGCCGAAGGAGAACCTTCTCGGGCAGGCGGGGGCCGGGTTTGCCTATCTGATGCAGGAGTTACCGCAAGAGCGCCTGACCGTGGCGATTGGCGGCCTGGCCTCGGCTGAAGCAGCGTTGCAATGGACGCTGGATTACACCCGTGATCGCAAGGCGTTCGGCAAGTCGATTGCCGATTTCCAGAACACCCGCTTCAAACTGGCCGAGATGGCTACCGAGATCCAGATCGGCCGGGTCTTCGTCGATCGCTGCCTGGAGCTGCATCTGCAGGGCAAACTCGATGTGCCGACGGCGGCGATGGCCAAATATTGGGGCACCGACCTGCAATGCAAAGTGCTCGACGAATGCGTGCAACTGCATGGCGGCTACGGCTTCATGTGGGAATACCCGGTGGCCCGGGCGTGGGCGGATGCGCGGGTGCAGCGGATTTACGCCGGCACCAATGAAATCATGAAGGAGATTATTGCGCGGTCGCTTTGATGATCGTTCCCACGCTCTGCGTGGGAATGCCGCCGGGGACGCTCCGCGTTCCGCTGTTGAGGTAATCCGACTGGCCTCTTCGCGAGCAGGCTCGCTCCCACAGGTACAGTGTTCCACTGTGGGAGCGAGCCTGCTCGCGAAGCTTTTGGCGGTCAGTTACGGCGCGGGATTCGGATGATCCTTGTGAATCGCCTCAATCCCGGCCAGCACTTCATCGGACAGTTTCAGATCAAAACTGGCAATGTTGCTGTCCAGTTGCTCAAGCGTCGTCGCGCCAATGATGTTGCTGGTGACGAAGGGTTGCTGGGTCACGAAGGCCAGGGCCATTTGCGCCGGATCCAGACCGTGTTCGCGGGCCAGTGCAACGTAACGGCTGCACGCCGCTTCGGATTGCGGGTTGAAATAGCGGCTGAAGCGGCTGTAGAGGCTCAGACGGCCTTTCGGTGGACGGGCGCCGCTTTCGTATTTGCCGGAGAGGAAACCGAACGCCAGTGGCGAGTAGGCGAGCAAGCCGCACTGTTCGCGAATGGCGATCTCGGCCAAGCCGACTTCGAAGCTGCGGTTGAGCAGGTTGTACGGGTTCTGGATCGACACCGCACGCGGCCAGCCACGGGCTTCGGCCAGAGCGAGGAAGCGCATGGTGCCCCACGGCGTCTCGTTGGACAGACCGATGTGGCGGATCTTGCCGGCCTTCACCTGTTCGTCGAGGGCTTCGAGGGTGTCTTCCAGCGGCGTCAGGTTGGCTTCGATCTTGTGCTTATACCCCAGCTGTCCGAAAAAGTTGGTGCTGCGTTCCGGCCAGTGCAATTGATACAGATCGATATAATCGGTCTGCAGACGCTTGAGGCTGCCGTCCAGTGCTTCGGTGATGTGCTGACGGTTGTGGCGCAGGTTCTTGTCGCGAATGTAGTCGATGGTGTTGCCGGGGCCGGCGATCTTGCTGGCGAGGATCCAGTCGGCGCGATCACCGCGACTCTTGAAGTAATTGCCGATGTAGCGCTCGGTGGTGGCGTAGGTTTCGGCTTTTGGCGGCACCGGGTACATTTCGGCGGTGTCGAGGAAATTGATCCCGGCTTCCTTGGCCCTTTCGATCTGGGCGAAGGCTTCAGCCTCAGTGTTTTGCTCGCCCCAGGTCATGGTGCCGAGGCAGATTGCACTCACATTCAGGTCGGTACGGCCTAGCTGGCGATAGTCCATCGGGTGCTCCTTGGGCAAAACAATCATAAAAGCAGGTTGAAAAATTTTTCGCAATCTGCATAATTGCCGACCTCTTTCTGCAGTGGAAGTGATGCGCCGCCGCCGAAGAATCTTGCCGTTGAACGGACGCGCCGACCCGAGCCCCCGAAAGCGTCTGTATCCGGCTGCCTTTGACTTGTCAAAGTACGCACTATTCAGTAAGATCCGCCGTCTTATTTACAGGCGGCCCCTGAGGCTATAAAGAATGAAAACTTTTACTGCTAAACCGGAAACAGTAAAGCGCGACTGGTTTGTCGTCGACGCTGCTGGTCAGACCCTGGGTCGTCTGGCCACCGAAATCGCGAGCCGTCTGCGTGGCAAGCACAAGCCTGAGTACACTCCTCACGTTGACACCGGCGACTACATCGTCGTCATCAACGCCGAGCAGATCCGTGTTACCGGCGCTAAAACCACTGACAAAATGTACTACTCCCACTCCGGTTTCCCGGGCGGCATCAAGTCGATCAACTTTGAAAAGCTGATCGCCAAAGCCCCTGAGCGCGTGATCGAGACCGCGGTTAAAGGCATGCTGCCTAAAAACCCACTGGGTCGCGACATGTACCGTAAGCTGAAAGTCTATGCGGGCGCTGCACACCCTCATACTGCTCAGCAGCCCCAAGAACTGAAGATTTAACGGAATAGTTCATTATGTCGGCGACTCAAAATTACGGCACTGGCCGTCGCAAGACCGCAACCGCACGCGTTTTCCTGCGTCCGGGTACTGGTAACATCTCCATCAACAACCGTTCGCTGGATAACTTCTTCGGCCGCGAAACTGCCCGCATGGTAGTTCGTCAGCCGCTGGAGCTGACCGAGACTGTCGAGAAGTTCGACATCTACGTCACCGTGATCGGCGGTGGTGTAAGTGGTCAGGCTGGCGCAATCCGCCACGGCATCACTCGCGCTCTGATGGACTACGACGAAACCCTGCGTAGCGCTCTGCGCAAAGCTGGCTTCGTTACCCGCGACGCCCGTGAAGTTGAACGTAAGAAAGTTGGTCTGCGTAAAGCGCGTAAGCGTCCGCAGTACTCGAAGCGTTAATTCCGCTTCCACGTTCAAAAAAGAACGCCCGCCTCCTCACGGAAGCGGGCGTTTTTTTATGCCTGCGATTTATCAAAGAATTGCGTTGTGACAACTTGCCACAGCCGTAGACCCCCTATACTCCAAGGCTTAAGGGGCTGAGCCCCGGGGAATTAACCTTGTCAGAATTGGGGGTTTTCATTACCATTCGGGCAAAATTTTTATAAGTAACATTTGATTTATTTAGTAGACGCCTGATTTAACAGGCCAAAAAAGCTGATGGGAGAGGACTGAATGAGCAATGACGGCGTGAATGCAGGCCGGCGTCGCTTCCTGGTGGCAGCCACATCCGTGGTGGGTGCTGCAGGAGCGGTGGGGGCTGCGGTCCCGTTCGTGGGGTCATGGTTTCCCAGTGCCAAGGCGAAAGCTGCCGGTGCACCGGTGAAAGTGAATGTCAGCAAAATCGAGCCAGGCCAGCAGATGATTGCTGAATGGCGCGGCCAGCCGGTGTTCATTGTCCGCCGTACCGAGGAAATCCTGGGGAATCTCAAGAAGATCGAGGGTCAGCTCTCCGATCCGACCTCCAAAAACTCCACGCAACCCACTTATGTCGACCCTGAAGTACGCTCGATCAAGCCGGAAATTCTCCTGCTGATCGGGATCTGTACGCACCTGGGTTGCTCACCGACCTTCCGTCCCGAAGTGGCACCTGCGGATCTGGGCAAAGACTGGGTAGGCGGCTATTTCTGCCCGTGCCACGGTTCCCACTACGATCTGGCTGGCCGCGTCTACAAGTCGCAACCTGCGCCTTTGAACCTGCCAGTTCCCCCGCATTCCTATGAGACCGATGACCTGATTGTCATTGGCGTCGATACGGAGAAAGCGTGATGAGCAAGTTCATGGATTGGGTTGATGCGCGCTTTCCCGCGACCAAAATGTGGGAAGACCATCTCAGCAAGTATTACGCACCAAAAAACTTCAACTTCTTCTATTTCTTCGGCTCGCTGGCGCTGCTGGTGCTGGTCAACCAGATCGTCACCGGTGTCTGGCTGACGATGAGTTACACGCCGTCGGCAGAAGAAGCCTTTGCTTCCGTTGAATACATCATGCGCGACGTCGAGTACGGCTCGATCCTGCGTCTGCTGCACTCGACCGGCGCTTCGGCGTTTTTCATCGTCGTCTATCTGCACATGTTCCGCGGCCTGCTCTACGGCTCGTACCAGAAACCGCGCGAGCTGGTCTGGGTGTTCGGCATGCTGATTTACCTGGCACTGATGGCCGAAGCGTTCATGGGTTACCTGCTGCCGTGGGGCCAGATGTCGTACTGGGGTGCCCAGGTGATCATCTCGCTGTTCGGTGCGATTCCGCTGATCGGCGATGACCTGACGCAGTGGATTCGTGGTGACTACCTGATCTCCGGAATCACCCTGAACCGCTTCTTCGCCTTGCACGTGGTCGCGCTGCCAATCGTGATTCTCGGTCTGGTGGTCTTGCACATTCTGGCGCTGCACGAAGTCGGTTCGAACAACCCTGACGGCGTCGATATCAAGAAGCACAAAGACGAAAACGGCATCCCGCTGGACGGCATTGCGTTCCACCCGTACTACACGGTGAAGGACATTGTCGGCGTTGTGGTGTTCCTGTTCATCTTCTGCTTCATTGTGTTCTTCTTCCCGGAAATGGGCGGCTACTTCCTCGAAAAACCTAACTTCGAGCCGGCCAACCCGTTCAAGACGCCTGAGCACATTGCCCCGGTCTGGTACTTCACGCCGTTCTACGCAATCCTGCGTGCGGTGCCGGACAAACTCCTGGGCGTTATCGCCATGGGTGCGGCGATTGCGGTGCTGTTCGTGCTGCCTTGGCTGGATCGCAGTCCGGTGAGATCGATGCGCTACAAGGGCTGGATGAGCAAAATCTGGCTGGTGGTGTTCTGCATCTCCTTCGTGATTCTTGGCATCCTTGGCGTTCTGGCGCCGACGCCGGGGCGCACGTTGCTGTCGCAGGTCTGCACCTTCCTGTATTTCGCCTACTTCATTCTGATGCCGTTCTACACCCGGCTCGAGAAGACCAAACCGGTTCCGGAAAGGGTGACTGGCTGATGAAAAAGTTATTTCTTGCTCTGATTTTTGCTGCGCTGCCTTCCCTGGTTTTTGCTGCCGAGGGTCATGGTCCGGAACTGGAAAGTGTCGATATCGACGTCTCCGACAAAGCCGCCCTGCAGGATGGTGCGCGGACCTTTGCCAACTATTGCATGGGTTGCCACAGTGCCAAGTTCCAGCGTTACGAGCGCGTCGCCGATGACCTCGGCATCCCGCACGAGTTGATGCTGGAGAAGCTGGTGTTCACCGGTGCCAAGATTGGCGACCACATGAACATCGGCATGCAACCAGCCGACGCCAAGACCTGGTTCGGCGCAGCGCCGCCGGACCTGACTCTGGTAGCGCGAGTACGCGGCACTGACTGGCTGTACGGTTACCTGAAGTCGTTCTATGAAGACCCGGCGCGTCCATGGGGCGTGAACAACAAGGTCTTCCCGAACGTCGGCATGCCTAACGTGCTGGTCGGCCTGCAAGGTCGTCAGGTCGTCGGCTGCAAACAGGTGCAGATCGTCGAGGACGGCAAGAAGCAATACGATCCGCTGACCGGCACGCCGCTGACCCATGAAGCGTGCGATCAGTTGACCATCGTGCCGAAGTCCGGTGCTCTGAACGAAGAGCAGTTCGATGAGAAGGTCAAGAATCTGGTAACCTTCCTGGCTTACTCGGCTAACCCGGTTAAGCTGCAACATCAGCGCATCGGTACTTATGTCTTGCTGTACCTGGCGTTCTTCTTTGTGTTCGCCTACCTGCTCAAGCGTGAATACTGGAAAGACGTGCACTGATACGCTTCAAGCATTGCTGTTAATCGCGCGCGCCCAAGGGCGCCTCCGCTAAAGCAGGATCTGCTCAGTCAGACCCTGCGGGAGGTGCCCTCTGGGCGCGCGCGTTTTTCCGGTTCCGACAAATTCAACAAGCGAGGAGGATCGCCATGGGCGTGACCAATCGGTTGGCCTGTTACTCCGACCCCGCCGACCACTATTCCCACCGAGTGCGCATCGTGCTTGCAGAGAAGGGTGTCAGCGCCGAAATCATTTACGTGGAAGCGGGCCGCCAGCCGCCTAAACTGATTGAGGTGAACCCTTACGGCAGTCTGCCGACGCTGGTCGATCGTGACCTGGCGTTGTGGGAGTCGACCGTGGTGATGGAGTATCTGGATGAGCGTTACCCGCACCCGCCGCTGATGCCGGTTTATCCGGTGGCGCGGGCCAACAGCCGTCTGCTGATCCACAGGATTCAGCGTGACTGGTGCGGGCTGGTGGATCTGATTCTGGATCCCAAGAGCAAAGAGGCTGCACGGGTCGTGGCGCGCAAGGAACTGCGCGAAAGCCTGACCGGCGTTTCGCCGCTGTTCGCCGACAAACCGTTCTTCCTCAGTGAGGAACAAAGTCTGGTGGATTGCTGCCTATTACCCATACTCTGGCGTTTGCCGATTCTGGGTATTGAACTGCCGCGGCCGGCCAAGCCGCTGCTTGATTATATGGAGCGCCAGTTTGCGCGTGAGGCTTTCCAGGCGAGTCTGTCTGGTGTCGAACGCGATATGCGCTAAGGCTTAAGGAGCCGCTATGAACTCCAGTCGACCTTATCTGGTCCGCGCGCTCTACGAGTGGATTGTGGATAACGATTGCACCCCGCACATGCTGGTCAACTCCGAGTACCCGGCGGTGCAGGTGCCACAGGGTTTTGCCAGTGACGGCCAGATCGTCCTGAACATCTCGCCGAGTGCCGTGCGTCATCTGCACATGGATAACGACGTGGTGACGTTCGAAGGCCGCTTCGGCGGTGTTCCGCACAGTCTCTACGTGCCGATCAGCGCGATCCTGGGCATTTATGCGCGGGAGAACGGCCAGGGCATGGTGTTTGACCTCGAGTTGCCGATGGACGACGAGGAAGACATCGATCCGGATGACGACTCGCCGCCACCGGGCAGCGAGCCGCCACGCCCGAGTGGCCGGCCAAGCTTGAAGGTTGTGAAATAAAAAAAGGCGATCCGGATGGATCGCCTTTTTTGTGTCTGCCTTTTACGGTCAGTCGATGTATTCGAACAGCTTCACAATCTTCTGCACACCAGACACACCCTGAACCAGATTGGTTGCCTGAGTGGCTTCCTGTTTGGTCAGCAGGCCCAGCAGGTAGACGATGCCGTTCTCGGTCACGACTTTGATGCGCGAGCCAGGAATGCTGGCGTCGGTGAGCATCTGGGTCTTGATCTTGGTGGTCAGCCACGCGTCGTTCTGGCGCGCGAGCAGGGAGGACGGTTGCAGCACTTGCAGTTCGTTGTGCACCTTCTTCACGCGCTGGACGTTGGCGGCGGCCTGTTCGGCTTTGGCCTTGAGGTCTTCGCGCGGAGTCTGGCCGGCGAGCAGGACCACGCCGTTGAAGCTGGTGATGACAATGTGCGAGTCGTTGTCCAGTGCCGGATCGGCCTTGGCGATGTTCACGCCCGCTTTGGTTTCGATCAGCGAGTCGTCGATCTTGCTGCCGAAGGTGCGCGTGCCACGGTCGTCTTCGATCGGCGCTTCACGGCTGGCATTCACCACCGAAGTGCAGCCGCTGATGCCGAGGCACAGGGTCAAGGCCAGAAGGCCAAGGCGATTAGGGGTCATTCTTCACTCCCGAACAGTTGGCTGTCGATCAGATCGCAAAGGCAATGGATCGCCAGCAAGTGGACTTCCTGAATACGTGCAGTGACGTTGGCCGGTACGCGAATCTCGACGTCCTCGGGCAACAGCAGCGACGCCATGCCGCCGCCATCGCGTCCGGTCAAAGCTACGACAATCATTTCGCGATCATGTGCGGCCTGGATCGCTTGAATAATGTTCGCCGAGTTGCCGCTGGTCGAAATCGCCAGCAACACATCGCCCGGCTGGCCGAGCGCGCGGATCTGCTTGGAGAACACTTCGTTGTAGCTGTAATCGTTGGCGATCGAAGTGATCGTCGAAGTGTCGGTAGTCAGCGCAATCGCCGGCAGACTCGGACGCTCGCGCTCGAAGCGGTTGAGCAGCTCCGAAGAAAAATGCTGGGCATCGCCGGCCGAGCCACCGTTGCCGCACGAGAGCATTTTGCCTTCGTTGAGCAGGGCATTGACCATGATCTGGCTGGCTTGCTCGATGTGCGGTGCAAGTACGTCCATCGCCTGTTGCTTGGTGTCGATACTGGCCTGGAAAAGCTGGCGAATTCGGGATTGCATGTCCATCTGTGTGACCTTAAGTGGCGCGGCTGTTCGGCACGTGAATGTGCAGCCGGCAAAGCAAAGAGCAAAATGTGTCGGACGAAAACAGGGCAGGGTGCAGGCGATCAACTGTCGAAAGCATTCTGCAACCAGTTCAGCTGATTCGGGTGGCTGTCGATCGCCACCACATCGAAGCGGCAGGGGGAATTGGCCCAACGCGACTCGCGCTGAAGAAAATACTGTGCTGCAAAGATCAGTTTCTGCTGCTTGCGCTCGTCGATACTGGCGAGCGCGCCACCCCATTGAGTGTTTTTTCTGTAGCGAACTTCAACGAATACTACTGTATCGCCATCAAGCATGACCAGATCAAGCTCGCCGCGTTTGCATAACCAGTTCTGCGCCAACAGGCGCAGACCTTGTTGTTGCAGATGTTCGAGCGCTTGGCGCTCGGCATCCTTGCCGCTTTGCGAGCGTGACCTGTCGGGCATCAGCGCGGTGTGTCCGGCAGGCGCTGCACCTGACCGCTGACGAACTGTGCCCACGGCAACTGGCGCACAACGCGCTGGGTCTGGGTCATGCCGAGGCTGCCCGACTGACCTTCGATGCGGCTGTCCGGCAGGGCCTTGAGTTGGCCCAGGCGCGGGGCCAGGCGATAGGCGTCGGCGCCCATGGCGTACAGGCGACCGAGGCTGCCATTGGCTTGCGGCCATTGCGCAGCCACTTGCTGGCGCAGCGGATCGCTGGTTTCCAGCAGCCATGGGGTTTCGCAGAAGCGAATGCCGTTCATGTCGTTGTACTGGTTGACGTCGCCGCTGGCGCTGTACACATGGGAGGTCGCGTAGACGGGAACGTCGCCGGCGTACTGGAAGTTCAGGGTCGGCTTGATCTGCTGGGCCTGTTGCGGCGTCGCGGCCAAGAAGATGAATTCGATGTCCTGGCGACGCGAAGGCTGGGCGGCGACATTGGTGCCGGCAACATTCTGCAGGCTCTTGGCGCGGGCTTCGCTCTGACGCAGCTGGAACATGTCGGCGATCTGCTGGGCCAGTTGCACCGGCTGATCGACACGCTCGGTGGCAACGATACTGCCGCCATTGGCTTGCCAGTCCTGGCTGAAGGCACGCAGGACGCGATCGCCCCATTCGCCTTTCGGCACCATGATCGCGGCGCGATGCAGGCCGTCGGCACGAGCGCGACGGGAAACTTCGCGAGCTTCGTCTTCAGCCGCCAGACCGAACTGGAACAGTTGCGCCGGGCCTTGCTCGCCTTCGCTGTAGTTCAGCGCCAGGGTGGTGATTGGCAGTTGCGGGCGAGTGCTCAGTTGCTTGACCAGTGGTTTTTCCAGCGGGCCGACTACCAGTTGCACGCCGTCAGCTTGTGCCTTGCGATAGAACTCGTCCATCGAGGTCAGCTTCGAGCTGTCGTAGAACTCGATGGCAGGTGGGTTCTGGCCGGCCTGTTGCGCCTGATAATGCGCGGCCATGAAGCCTTCACGCAGCGCTTTGCCGACCGACGCCAACTGGCCGTCCTGTGGCAGCAGCAGGGCGATTTTGCTCAGTGGCTGGCTGGCCAGTTCCTTGAGCTTGGTCAGCGGCAGCGGCAGGTTGATCGCCGCCGGGTGCTTTGGATTCTGCGCACGCCAGTTGTCGATCGCGGCTTGTTGCTGTTCCAGCGTGCCTGCGGTTTTCACCGCTTGCGCCAGTGCCATCCAACCGCCGAGATCGTCGGTGTTGTTCGGTTGCAATTGATCGGTTGGCAGCGAAGCGATCAGGGTCCAGATCGCTTCGTGATTCTTGCTCGCCGCTTCGCCTTCCAGCATCGGCGCGATGAACACACGCTCACGGGCAGCGGCCAGTGTCTGGCCGTCGGCTTCAAGGGCGCGGGCGTGAACAGTGCCAGTGCGCACTTGCTGCTCTTCCGGCATTTCGCTGAGCTTCTGGAAGCTTGGATGGCTCAGGGCGGTCAGCGCAGCTTTCGGCTGATTGCGCGTCATGGCCAGTTCGGCGGACAGCGTATTGGCGAAAATCTGCTGGCCTGGCTTGAGTTGCTCCACCGGCACTTGTTGCAGGATTTGCGCGGACTGGCCGGCATTGCCTTGGCGGTAAGCCTGGTCCGCCGCGCTCAGGCGCAGCAGCGCGGCTTGTTCCGGGGTTTTAGCCTGGGCAGCCTGTTCGAGCAGTTGCTCGATGCTGGCGTCCGGAGTCCGTGGAAGTTCGCCAAGGCTGGAGGAAGGGGAGCTGGCACACGCGGCCAACAAGGCAGCGAGGCAGAGGGCAGTGAACAGCCGCAGGCAAGCGATCATGTAAGTGTTCCTGATACTCGATCAAATTAGCGTGGAATTGTACCCAAGCACTGGCCGGGGCGCGATGTTACTGGCGTGAATCGGTCAATTTAGCTGGAGTAAATGTTGCGGCAGCGCACAACCGGGCGAAAAACCACACTCGGCCGGAGCGCATCGCAAGCCTCATGACGCGCTACAATGGCCGCTTTTACCGATCACGAGGTGTGCGCTTTGACTGCTCCAGGTCCTTTGAATTCCGCTGCTGGCTCGCTTTATGTGGTGGCGACGCCCATCGGCAACCTGGACGACATCAGCGCCCGGGCCTTGAAGATCCTTCGTGAGGTGGCCCTGATTGCAGCGGAAGACACGCGGCATTCGGCGCGCCTGATGCAGCACTTCGGCATCGGCACGCCGCTGGCCGCATGTCACGAACACAACGAACGGGATGAGGGTAGCCGCTTTATTACCCGGTTGCTGGCGGGCGACAACGTCGCGCTGATCTCCGATGCCGGCACGCCGCTTATCTCCGATCCGGGTTATCACCTGGTGCGTCAGGCCCGTGCGGCCGGCATCAACGTAGTGCCCGTGCCGGGTGCCTGTGCGTTGATCGCAGCGCTGTCGGCGGCGGGCTTGCCGTCCGACCGTTTTATCTTCGAAGGTTTTCTGCCGGCCAAGTCGGTCGGGCGCAAGGCGCGGCTGGAAGCAGTCAAAGAAGAGCCGCGCACCCTGATTTTCTATGAGGCGCCGCATCGCATTCTCGAATGCCTGCAGGATATGGAAGCAGCGTTTGGCGGCGAGCGTCAGGCTCTGCTGGCGCGGGAAATCACCAAAACCTTCGAAACCCTCAAAGGCCTGCCGCTCAGCGAACTGCGTGCGTTCGTCGAGTCCGACAGCAATCAGCAGCGCGGCGAGTGCGTGGTGCTGGTGGCCGGCTGGACCGCGCCGGAGTCGGAGGACGCGGTCAGCAGCGAAGCCATGCGCATCCTCGATCTGCTATTGGAGGAAATGCCGCTCAAGCGCGCCGCCGCACTGGCAGCGCAAATCACCGGCGAGCGCAAAAACGTGCTGTATCAGGTCGCGCTGGATAAACAGAAAGGCGTGTAAGCCGTCGCCCATGGCGGTCTGGAGGGTTTTAGCGCTTGTTCTTCCGGCGCTCTGCCGTTAACCTTCGCGGCGGAGAGTCGATCGGACAGTCGCTGCCCTCTATGAAAATTAGGGGGGGGAGGAAAGTCCGGGCTCCATAGGGCGAAGTGCCAGGTAATGCCTGGGAGGCGTGAGCCTACGGAAAGTGCCACAGAAAATAACCGCCTAAGCGCGCAAGCGCCGGTAAGGGTGAAAAGGTGCGGTAAGAGCGCACCGCACGTCTGGCAACAGTTCGTGGCTAGGTAAACCCCACTTGGAGCAAGACCAAATAGGGTCCCAAGGCGTGGCCCGCGCTGGGACCGGGTAGGTTGCTAAAGATGTCCAGTGATGGCCATCGTAGACGAATGACTGTTCAAGACAGAACCCGGCTTACAGATCGACTCTCCACCTTTTTCTTTCCCTGCTTGAAACAAAGAAGACGTGGCTGTGTAATATCAGCCGGCCTGGTCTGAAACTCCGGCAGCGGCAAACGCGGTAATAGCCTTTTCCCACCCTGCTTCAATCAACAGCCGAAGCGCCTTTGTAATACCGAAAAAATCTTACTCTTAACAAACTACTTTAACTTTCGAGCGCAGCTTTCAGTGCTGCATCAAGTTATTGGTCGAAACTTCACGTCAGATTCTCGTTGAGCCTCCTTTTACGTCGCTAAATCTCCGTTCTGTAAGGCTTTTCCTTTAATCCGCGCCTTGACGGTGTGGTGGGCGCATTCCTATAGTGTGCGCAAGTGGCGGAAAGTGGCATGAAGTGGGTTTTTTGAGCTCAAAACGATAAAAATTGGAGAAACGCTGACGTGTTTCGCGGAGCTAACGCTATCAGTCTCGATGCAAAGGGCCGTCTCGCCATGCCGAGCCGGTACCGTGACGAGCTCGATTCGCGCAGTTCCGGCCAATTGATCGTGACCATTGATGCCGTTGATCCATGCCTGTGTGTCTATCCGCTCGATGAGTGGGAAATTATTGAAACCAAGTTGCGCGCACTCCCTTCGCTTCGCGAAGAGAACCGTCGTCTGCAACGTTTATTGATTGGTAATGCCGTCGACCTCGAACTCGATGGCAGTGGTCGTTTCCTGGTTCCGCCGCGTTTGCGCGAATACGCCAAGCTCGATAAGCGCGCGATGCTGGTCGGCCAACTGAACAAGTTCCAATTGTGGGACGAGGATGCATGGAATGCGGTATCTGCCGCTGACCTTGCTGCTATTCAACAACCGGGCGCGATGCCTGATGAACTGCGTGATTTGATCCTGTGACTATTGATAGCGGCTTTAACCACATCACCGTACTGCTTGACGAAGCCGTCGAGGCTCTCGCCGTACGTCCTGATGGCTGCTATCTGGACGGCACATTCGGGCGCGGCGGGCACAGCCGGTTGATCCTCAGCCAACTCGGGCCGGACGGTCGACTCATCGGATTCGACAAGGATCCTCAAGCGATTGCCACCGGGCAAACGCTAGCGGCCGAAGACGGCCGCTTTGTCGTTGTGCAGCGTAGCTTTGCCGAGCTCGGTTCGGTGGTTGCCGAGCAAGGCCTGACCGGCAAGGTCAGCGGCATTCTGCTCGACCTCGGCGTGTCGTCGCCGCAGCTCGATGACGCCGAGCGCGGCTTCAGTTTCCTCAATGACGGGCCGCTGGACATGCGCATGGACCCGTCCCGTGGCATCAGCGCTGCCGAATTCGTCAACACCGCGCCGGTGGAAGAAATCGCCCGGGTGTTCAAGGAATACGGCGAAGAACGTTTCTCCGGGCGTATGGCCCGTGCCGTTGCCGAGCGCCGTGACATCAAGCCGTTCGAGCGCACCGCCGATCTGGCCGAAGTGCTGAAAGTCGCCAACCCGGCGTGGGAAAAGGGCAAGAACCCGGCCACCCGCGCATTCCAGGGTTTGCGCATTCACGTCAATAACGAACTCGGCGATCTGGAAGCCGGCCTCGACGCCGCGCTGGAAGCGCTGGAAGTTGGCGGCCGTCTGGTGGTCATCAGCTTCCACTCGCTGGAAGACCGCATCGTCAAACTGTTCATGCGCAAGCTGGTGAAAGGCGAGGCCGACAACCTGCCGCGCAACCTGCCGGTTCGCCACGTCGCCTTCGAACCGAAAATCAAAATCCACGGCAAAGCGCAGACGGCCTCCGACGCCGAACTCAAAGCCAACCCACGTTCCCGTAGCGCCGTCATGCGTGTCGCGGAGAAGTTGCGGTGAGCAAGCTTTTCGCCAAACCACTGCCCGGCGGCAGCTTTCTGATGCTGCTGCTGTTTATCGGCGTGCTGTTTTCGGCCATTGCCGTGTCGTACAGCGCGCACTGGAACCGGCAGTTGCTCAACACCCTTTATAACGAACTCAGCGTGCGCGACAAGGCGCAGGCCGAGTGGGGGCGGCTGATTCTCGAGCAGAGCACCTGGACCGCGCACAGCCGCATCGAAGTGCTGGCCACTGAACAACTGAAAATGCACATCCCTGGCGCGGCTGACGTGAAGATGGTGGCGCCATGATGAAACTCGAAGGCGCACTGTTCCCATGGCGCTTCCGCCTGATGGTGGCGCTGCTCGGTCTGATGGTCGCGGCGATCTGCTGGCGCATCATCGACCTGCAAGTGGTCGACCGTGACTTCCTCAAAGGCCAGGGCGACGCGCGCAGCCTGCGCCACATTCCGATTCCGGCGCACCGTGGCCTGATCACCGACCGTAACGGCGAGCCTCTGGCGGTCAGTACGCCGGTGACCACGCTGTGGGCCAACGCCAAGGAAATGCAGTCGGCCAAAGAGAAGTGGCCGGCACTCGCCGCCGCGCTGGGCCAGAACCCGAAAGCCCTGAGCGAACGCCTCGAAGCCCAGGCCAACAAAGAATTCATTTATCTGGTGCGCGGGCTGACCCCCGAGCAAGGTCAGGCTGTGCTCGATCTGAAAGTTCCGGGCGTCTACGGCATCGAAGAATTCCGCCGCTTCTACCCGGCCGGTGAAGTCACCGCGCACATGGTCGGCTTTACCGACATCGACGATCACGGCCGTGAAGGCGTCGAGCTGGCCTATGACGAATGGCTGGCCGGGGTGCCGGGCAAACGACAAGTCATCAAGGATCGCCGGGGCCGGTTGATCAAGGATGTTCAAGTCACCAAGAACGCCAAGGCCGGCAAGCCCTTGGCGTTGTCGATTGACCTGCGTCTGCAATACCTGGCCAACCGCGAGTTGCGCAACGCGATCATCGAGAACGGCGCCAAGGCCGGCAGTCTGGTGATCATGGACGTGAAGACCGGCGAGATTCTGGCCATGGTCAACCAGCCGACCTACAACCCGAACAACCGTCGCAACCTGCAACCGGCGATGATGCGCAACCGCGCCATGATCGACGTGTTCGAGCCGGGTTCGACCATGAAGGCCATTTCCATGAGCGCGGCGATCGAAACCGGCCGCTGGAAACCGAGCGACACCGTCGAGGTGTATCCGGGCTCGTTGCAGATCGGCAAATACACCATCAAAGACGTGTCGAAGACCGAAGGGCCGGTGCTCGACTTGACCGGCATCCTGATCAATTCCAGTAACGTCGGCATGAGTAAAGTCGCCTTCGATATCGGCGGCGAAACGATTTTCCGTCTCGCGCAGAAAGTCGGCCTCGGTCAGGACACCGGCCTGGGCTTCCCCGGCGAACGTGTCGGCAATCTGCCCAACTACCGCGAATGGCGCAAGGCTGAAACTGCAACCTTGTCTTACGGCTACGGTATTTCCGTGACTGCGATCCAACTGGTGCATGCCTTCTCGGCACTGGCCAACAACGGTCGTCTCGCGCCGCTGACCCTGATCAAAACCGACAAGATGCCGCAGACTACCCAAGTGCTGCCGGAAGCCGTGGCGAAAACCATGCAGGGCATGTTGCAGCAGGTAATCGAAGCGCCGCGCGGCGTGTTCCGTGCGCAGGTGCCGGCTTATCACGTCGGCGGCAAGTCGGGTACCGCGCGCAAGACCTCGGTCGGCACCAAAGGCTACGCGGAAAACTCCTACCGTTCGCTGTTCGCCGGCTTCGGCCCGATGAGCGATCCGCGTTACGCCATTGTTGTGGTGATTGATGAGCCGACCAAGGCCGGTTACTTCGGTGGTCTGGTGTCGGCGCCAGTGTTCAGCCGTGTGATGTCCGGCACCCTGCGCCTGATGAACGTGACCCCGGACAACCTGCCGACCACCCAACAGGCCAATGCCACCCCGGTCGTTCCGCTGAAAGCCAATGGAGGGCGCGGCTGATGTCATTAAGTCTGAACAAGATATTCCCCCACGCCGGCCACGATCTGTTGATCCGTGAACTGGCGCTGGACAGCCGCAACGTGCGCGCCGGCGATCTGTTTCTCGCCGTGCCCGGTGGCCGCTTCGATGGCCGTGCGCACATCGCCGATGCCTTGCAACGCGGCGCGGCTGCCGTGGCTTATGAAGTCGAAGGCGCCACCGTGCTGCCGATCACTGACGTGCCGCTGATTCCGGTCAAAGGTCTGGCGGCGCAGCTGTCGGACATCGCCGGGCGTTTTTACGGTGAGCCGAGTCACCATCTGAACCTGATCGGCGTCACTGGCACCAATGGCAAGACCAGCGTGACCCAATTGGTCGCGCAGGCGCTGGATCTGCTCGGCCAGCATTGCGGCATCGTCGGTACGCTGGGTTCCGGTTTCTACGGCGCGCTGGAAAGCGGCCTGCACACCACGCCGAATCCGATTGCCGTGCAAGCAACCCTGGGTGACCTGAAAAAGGCCGGCGCGAAAGCCGTGGCCATGGAAGTGTCGTCCCACGGTCTGGATCAGGGCCGGGTCACCGCGCTGGCGTTCGACGTGGCGGTGATGACCAACCTGTCCCGCGATCATCTGGATTATCACGGCACCATGCAGGCGTACGCCGAGGCCAAGGCCCGGCTGTTCGCCTGGAATGACCTGAAGTGCCGCGTGGTCAACCTCGACGACGATTTCGGCCGGCAACTGGCGGCGGAAAAACGCGAGTCGCGTTTGATCACCTACAGCCTGCTCGACAGCAGTGCCTACCTGTTCTGCCGCGAAGCGCAGTTCGACGACCATGGTGTACGCGCCACGCTGGTCACGCCGCAGGGCGAGCATCACCTGCGCAGTACGCTGCTTGGTCGTTTCAACCTGAGTAACGTGCTGGCCGCAGTCGGCGCCTTGCTCGGTCTGGATTACGCCCTCGACGAAATTCTCAAAGTGCTGCCGAAGCTCGAAGGCCCGGCCGGGCGCATGCAGCGTCTGGGTGGTGGTACGCAGCCGCTGGTGGTGGTCGATTACGCCCACACACCCGATGCGCTGGAAAAGGTTCTCACTGCGCTGCGCCCGCACGTCAAAGGCCAACTGCTGTGCCTGTTCGGCTGCGGCGGTGATCGCGATCGTGGCAAACGTCCGTTGATGGCCGAAGTGGTCGAGCGCCTCGCCGACCAAGTGTTGGTCACCGACGACAACCCGCGCACCGAAGATCCTGCGGTGATTTTCGACGACATCCGTGCCGGTTTCACCGCTGTGGATAAAGTCACTTTCGTCGCCGGTCGCGGTCAGGCCATTGCGCAATTGATTGCTGGCGCAACCGCTGACGACGTGATTGTGCTCGCCGGCAAAGGTCACGAGGACTATCAGGAAATCAACGGCGTGCGCCATGCGTTTTCCGATCTGGTCGAGGCCGATCATGCCCTGACCGCGTGGGAGGTTGCCCATGCTTAACGCCCTGACACTCAGCGAATTGACCAACGCGCTCGAAGCCCGTTTGATCGGCGCTGACGCGAGTTTCGACGGCGTCAGCATCGACAGTCGGGCGATTCAGCCGGGCCAGCTGTTCATCGCCCTGACCGGCCCGCGTTTCGACGGTCATGATTATCTGAACGACGTTGCCGGCAAAGGCGCCGTAGCGGCACTGGTCGAGCGCGAAGTCGCCGACAGCGCGTTGCCGCAATTGCTGGTCAAGGACACCCGTCAGGCGCTGGGCCAACTCGGCGCGTTGAACCGTGCTGCGTTCACCCAGCCCGTGGCGGCGGTGACCGGTTCCAGTGGCAAGACCACGGTCAAGGAAATGCTCGCGAGCATCCTGCGCACGCGCGGTCCGGTGCTGGCGACCCGTGGCAACCTGAACAACGACCTCGGCGTACCGCTGACCCTGATTGAACTGGCGCCGGAACACACCTCGGCCGTGATCGAACTGGGCGCTTCGCGTCTCGGTGAAATCGCCTACACCGTCGGCCTGACCAAGCCGCACGTAGCGATCCTGAACAACGCCGGCACCGCTCACGTCGGTGAGTTCGGCGGTCCGGAAAAAATCGTCGAAGCCAAAGGCGAAATCATCGAGGGTCTGGCCGCCGATGGCATCGCCGTACTCAACCTCGACGACAAGGCTTTCGCTATTTGGAAGACCCGCGCTGCCGGTCGTCAAGTGTTGACCTTCGCCCTGAGCAACAGCGAGGCGAATTTCCACGCCAGCGATCTGGCCACCGATGCCCGCGGTTGCCCGGCGTTCAATCTGCACACCCCTGAAGGTAGCGAGCGCGTGCAACTGAATCTGCTCGGTACCCATAACGTCGCCAATGCCCTGGCTGCCGCCGCTGCTGCCCACGCCTTGGGCGTTTCGCTGTTCGGCATCGCCACTGGGCTGGGCGCGGTGCAACCGGTCAAGGGGCGCACCGTCGCGCAACTGGCGAAAAACGGCATGCGCGTGATCGATGACACCTACAACGCAAACCCCACCTCGATGTGTGCGGCCGTTGATATACTCGCCGGCTTTTCCGGCCGCACCGTCCTGGTGCTCGGAGATATCGGCGAGTTGGGCGACTGGGCGGAGCAGGGGCACCGCGACGTGGGCGAGTACGCCCGAGGCAAGGTTTCCGCGCTTTACGCGGTCGGGCCGAACATGGTCCACGCCGTAAACGCTTTCGGTGAGCAGGCGCAGCACTTCGGCACCCAGGCCGAGCTGATCCAGGCCCTCGCCGCCGAGCAGGACACAAACACCACCATTTTGATCAAGGGTTCGCGCAGCGCAGCGATGGAAAACATCGTTGCGGCTCTGTGCGGGTCCAGTCTGGAGAAACATTAATGCTGCTGCTGCTAGCGGAGTATCTGCAACAGTTCTACAAAGGCTTCGCGGTCTTCCAGTACCTGACCCTGCGCGGGATTCTCGGTGTGCTGACCGCGCTGGTCTTGTCGCTGTGCTATGGCCCGTGGATGATCCGTACTCTGCAGAACCGTCAGATCGGCCAGTCGGTACGTAACGACGGCCCGCAATCGCACCTGTCCAAATCCGGTACGCCGACCATGGGTGGCGCGCTGATTCTGTCTTCGATCGGCGTCAGCACTCTACTCTGGGCTGACCTGAGCAACCGCTACGTTTGGGTGGTGCTGCTGGTGACCCTGCTGTTCGGCGCCATCGGCTGGGTCGACGATTACCGCAAAGTCATCGAAAAGAACTCCCGTGGCCTGCCGAGCCGCTGGAAATACTTCTGGCAGTCGGTGTTCGGCCTCGGCGCAGCGATCTTCCTTTATATGACTGCCGCCACGCCGGTGGAAACCACCTTGATCCTGCCGATGCTCAAGGACTACAGCATTCCGCTGGGCGCCGGTTTCATCGTGCTGACCTACTTCGTGATTGTCGGTTCGAGCAACGCGGTCAACCTGACTGACGGCCTCGACGGCCTGGCGATCATGCCGACGGTGATGGTCGGCGGCGGCCTGGGGATTTTCTGCTACCTGTCGGGTAACGTGAAATTCGCCGAGTATCTGCTGATTCCTTACGTACCGGGTGCGGGCGAGCTGATTGTGTTCTGCGGCGCGCTGATCGGTGCCGGCCTCGGTTTCCTCTGGTTCAACACTTATCCAGCGCAAGTGTTCATGGGCGACGTCGGTGCCCTGGCACTCGGCGCGGCACTGGGCACCATCGCGGTGATCGTCCGTCAGGAAATCGTCCTGTTCATCATGGGCGGCGTCTTCGTGATGGAAACCCTGTCAGTGGTCATTCAGGTTGCCTCCTTTAAGCTGACCGGTCGCCGCGTGTTCCGCATGGCGCCGATTCACCACCACTTTGAACTCAAGGGCTGGCCCGAGCCGCGCGTGATCGTCCGTTTCTGGATCATCACCGTGATTCTCGTCCTGGTCGGCCTTGCCACCCTGAAGCTGAGGTAGAACGAGTGTCTCTGATCGCTTCTGACCACTTCCGCATCGTTGTCGGCCTCGGCAAGAGCGGCATGTCCCTGGTTCGCTTCCTGGCGAACCAGGGCACGTCGTTTGCCGTGGCCGACACGCGGGAAAATCCACCGGAACTGGCCACGCTCAAGCGTGACTATCCGCACGTGGAAGTGCGTTGTGGCGAGCTGGACGTCGAATTCCTCTGCCGTGCCGACGAGCTCTACGTGAGCCCCGGCCTGGCGCTGGCGACCCCGGCCCTGCAAGCCGCCGCCGCCCGTGGCGTGAAAATGTCCGGCGACATCGAGTTGTTCGCGCGTAACGCGCGGGCGCCGATCGTGGCCATTACCGGCTCCAACGCGAAAAGCACCGTGACTACTCTGGTCGGCGAGATGGCAGCTGCGGCCGGCAAGCGCGTCGCTGTCGGTGGCAACCTCGGCACCCCGGCGCTGGATCTGCTCAGCGATGATGTCGAGCTGTACGTCATGGAGTTGTCGAGTTTCCAGCTGGAAACCACCGACCAGCTCAACGCCGAGGTCGCCACCGTACTGAACATCAGCGAAGACCACATGGATCGCTACAGCGGTCTGCCGGCCTATCACCTGGCCAAGCACCGGATCTTCCGGGGCGCGAAGCAGTTTGTGGTCAACCGTCAGGACGCCCTGAGCCGTCCATTGATCGGCGAAGGCCAGCCATGCTGGACCTTTGGCCTGAGCAAACCGGATTTCAAAGCGTTCGGGATCCGCGAAGAAGACGGCGAGAAGTACTTGGCCTTCGAATTCCAGAACCTGATGCCGGTGCGTGATCTGAAGATTCGCGGTGCGCACAACCAGTCCAACGCTCTCGCCGCATTGGCACTGGGTCACGCGGTGGGCCTGCCGTTCGACGCCATGCTCTCTGCATTGCGTACGTTTGCCGGCCTCGAGCATCGCTGCCAGTGGGTGCGCGATCTCGACGGCGTGGCCTATTACAACGATTCCAAAGCCACCAACGTTGGCGCCGCTCTGGCCGCGATCGAAGGCCTCGGCGCGGACATCGACGGCAAGGTCATTCTGATCGCCGGCGGTGACGGCAAGGGCGCCGAATTCAATGATCTGCGTGATCCGGTGGCGGCCAACTGCCGCGCCGTGATCCTGATGGGCCGCGACTCCGACAAGATCGGCGAGGCCATCGGTGATGCCGTGCCGCTGATCCGCGCGTCCTCGCTGGTCGACGCCGTCGCGCAATGCCGCGCCGCTGCCCAACCCGGCGATGTGGTGCTGCTGTCCCCGGCCTGCGCCAGTTTCGACATGTTCAAGAATTACGAAGACCGTGGTCACCAGTTCGTCCGTACTGTGGAGGAACTGGCATGAACCTGAGAAACATCATCAAGCCGTACCCGTCGCCGCTGATCACCGGGCGTGGCATCGACCTCGACTTCCCGATGCTCGCCGGTTGCCTGGCGTTGCTCGGCCTGGGCCTGATCATGATCGCTTCGGCGTCCACCGAAGTGGCGGCGGCGCAGTCGGGCAGTCCGCTGTATTACATGATTCGCCACCTTATCTATGTAGTGCTGGGTCTGGGTGCATGCATCGTCACCATGATGATCCCGATCGCCACCTGGCAGCGCCTCGGCTGGATGATGCTGATCGGTGCGTTCGGCCTGCTGGTGATGGTGATCATCCCCGGCATCGGCCGCGAAGTGAACGGTTCGATGCGCTGGATCGGCTTCAGCTTCTTCAACGTGCAGCCGTCGGAAATCGCCAAGGTGTTCGTGGTGATCTACCTCGCCGGTTATCTGGTGCGCCGGCAGAAAGAAGTGCGCGAGAGCTGGATGGGCTTCTTCAAGCCGTTCATCGTTCTGCTGCCAATGGCCGGTCTGTTGCTGATGGAACCGGACTTCGGTGCCACCGTAGTCATGATGGGCGCGGCGGCGGCGATGCTGTTTCTTGGCGGGGTCGGGCTGTTCCGCTTCTCGCTGATGGTGGTGCTGGCGGTTGGCGCGGTGGTTTTGCTGATCCAGATGCAGCCCTATCGAATGGCGCGTCTGACCAACTTCGCCGACCCGTGGGCCGACCAGTTCGGCGCCGGTTATCAGCTGTCGCAAGCCTTGATCGCGTTTGGTCGCGGCGAGTGGCTGGGCGTCGGCCTGGGCAACAGCGTGCAGAAGCAGTTCTACCTGCCGGAAGCGCACACCGATTTCGTGTTCTCGGTACTCGCCGAAGAACTCGGTGCGGTCGGTTCGCTGTGCACCGTCGCGCTGTTCGTGTTCGTGTGTATTCGCGGCATGTACATCGGCCTGTGGGCGGAGAAGGCCAAGCAGTTCTTTGCCGCTTACGTGGCTTACGGCTTGTCGTTCCTGTGGATTGGTCAGTTCCTGATCAACATCGGTGTGAACGTCGGCCTGCTGCCAACCAAGGGTCTGACCTTGCCGTTCCTCAGTTACGGCGGCAGCTCGCTGGTGATCTGCTGCGCCTGTCTGGGCCTGTTGCTGCGCATCGAGTGGGAGAGTCGGACCCACCTGGGCAGCGAAGAGATGGAATTCCAGGAGAGCGACTTCGCCGAGGAGCCGACTCATGGGCGCTAACGTATTGATCATGGCCGGCGGTACCGGCGGCCACGTGTTCCCGGCGCTGGCCTGTGCCCGCGAGTTTCAGGCGCGCGGCTACACCGTGCACTGGCTCGGCACGCCACGCGGGATCGAAAACGAACTGGTTCCGGCGGCAGGGCTTGAACTGCACCGGATCAACGCCAGCGGTCTGCGCGGCAAGGGCAAGCTGTCGCTGCTCAAGGCGCCGCTGATGCTGCTGAAATCGGTGTGGCAGGCGCGGGCGATCATGCGCCGTCTGAAGCCGGTGTGCGTGGTTGGCTTCGGCGGTTACGTGACCGGCCCCGGCGGTCTTGCCGCAAAACTGGCCGGCGTGCCGGTGATCGTTCACGAGCAGAACGCTGTCGCCGGCACCGCCAATCGGTTGCTGGTGCCGTTCGCCGCCCGAGTGTGTGAAGCGTTCCCCGACACCTTTACTCTGTCGGACAGCCGCCGTACCACCGGTAATCCGGTGCGCAGCGAGCTGTTCCTCGACACATCGCGACCGGCGCTGGCCGGGCGCAAAGCGCGTTTGCTGATCCTTGGCGGCAGCCTGGGCGCAGAACCGTTGAACAAATTGCTGCCTGAAGCCCTGGCCCAAGTCGCTGCCGACCTGCGCCCGGAAGTGTTTCATCAGGCCGGCAAAAATCACGATGAAGTGACTGCCGAGCGTTACCGCGCCGTGGGTGTGGAAGCGCAGGTGCAGCCGTTCATCAAAGACATGGCCCAGGCCTATGGCTGGGCTGACCTGGTGGTGTGCCGCGCTGGCGCGTTGACCATCAGTGAGCTGGCGGCCGCCGGTCTGCCCTCGATGCTGGTGCCCTTGCCCCACGCGATCGACGATCACCAGACCCGCAACGCCGATTATTTGGCCCGCGAAGGCGCTGCCTTCCTGATGCCGCAAAGAACGACTGGTGCCGCGGATCTTGCCGCGCGCCTGACAGAGGTCTTGATGCAACCGCAACGACTCGAAGCAATGGCCCAAGCGGCCCGCCGACTGGCCAAACCCGATGCCACCCGTAGCGTGGTCGATACCTGTCTGGAGGTGGCCCATGGTTGAGAATCAGAAAGCCATGCCGCAACCGGAAATGCGCCGCATCCGCCGCATCCACTTCGTCGGCATCGGCGGCGTGGGCATGTGCGGCATCGCTGAAGTGTTGTTGAACCTGGGCTATCAAGTCTCCGGTTCCGACCTGAAAGCGTCGCCGGTCACCGAGCGCCTAGAAACCTTCGGCGCGCAGATCTTCATCGGTCACCGTGCCGAGAACGCCGCTACCGCCGACGTGCTGGTGGTGTCGAGCGCAGTGAACACGTCCAACCCGGAAGTGGCGACTGCCCTTGAACGCCGCATTCCCGTAGTGCCGCGTGCAGAAATGCTCGCCGAGCTGATGCGCTATCGCCACGGCATCGCCGTCGCCGGTACCCATGGCAAAACCACCACCACCAGCCTGATCGCTTCGGTGTTCGCGGCCGGTGGTCTGGACCCGACATTCGTGATTGGTGGTCGCCTGAATGCGGCAGGCACCAATGCCCAGCTCGGCACCAGCCGTTACCTGATCGCCGAAGCCGACGAAAGCGATGCGAGCTTCCTGCATCTGCAGCCGCTGGTGGCCGTGGTCACCAACATCGACGCCGACCACATGGCGACCTACGACGGTGACTTCAACAAACTGAAGAAAACCTTCGTCGAATTCCTGCACAACCTGCCGTTCTACGGTTTGGCGGTGATGTGCCTGGACGATCCGGTGGTGCGTGAAATCCTGCCGCTGGTGAAACGTCCGACCGTGACCTACGGCTTCAGCGAAGACGCCGACGTACGCGCAATCAATGTCCGTCAGCAGGGCATGCAGACCTTCTTCACCGTGCTGCGCCCGGATCGCGAGCCGCTGGACGTGTCGGTGAACATGCCCGGCAACCACAACGTGCTCAACTCGCTGGCGACCATCTGCATCGCCACCGACGAAGGCGTCAGCGATGAAGCCATCGTTCAGGGCCTGTCAGGCTTCCAGGGTGTTGGCCGACGCTTCCAGGTCTACGGCGAACTGCCGGTAGACGGCGGCAACGTGATGCTGGTCGACGACTACGGTCACCACCCGACCGAGGTCGCTGCGGTGATCAAAGCCGTGCGCGGTGGCTGGCCGGAGCGTCGTCTGGTGATGGTCTACCAGCCGCATCGCTACAGCCGCACCCGTGATCTGTACGACGACTTCGTCAATGTACTGGCCGACGCCAACGTGCTGCTGCTGATGGAAGTCTATCCGGCCGGCGAAGAGCCGATCCCGGGCGCCGACAGCCGCAAGCTGTGCAACAGCATCCGTCAGCGCGGTCAGCTCGACCCGATCTACATCGAGCGTGGCGTCGATCTGGCACCGCTGGTCAAGCCGCTGCTGCGCGCCGGCGACATTCTGCTGTGCCAGGGCGCTGGTGATATCGGCGGTCTCGCGCCGAAGCTGTTGAAAAGTGAATTGTTCGCCGGCGCCGTGGCGGCGCCGGTCGAGGGGAAGTTGAAATGACTGCTGCCTACGCCAAGCTGTTCTCCACCATCGCGCCGAAAGACTTCGGCCGCGTCGCCGTGCTCTTCGGCGGCCTGAGTGCCGAGCGTGAGGTTTCGCTGAAATCCGGCAACGCCGTGCTCGAGGCGCTGCAAAGCGCTGGCGTCGACGCGTTCGGTATCGATGTGGGCGAAGACTTCCTGCAGCGTCTGCTCAGCGAAAAGATCGACCGCGCGTTCATCATTCTCCACGGTCGCGGCGGTGAAGACGGCAGCATGCAGGGCCTGCTCGAGTGCGCCGGCATCCCGTACACCGGCAGCGGCATTCTTGCTTCCGCACTGGCGATGGACAAGCTGCGCACCAAGCAGGTCTGGCACAGCCTCGGGATTCCGACGCCGCGTCACGCCGTACTGTGCAGCGAAGCCGATTGTATTTCCGCAGCGACGGAACTGGGCCTGCCTTTGATCGTCAAACCGGCGCATGAAGGTTCAAGTATCGGGATGGCCAAAGTGAATTCTGCGTCCGAGTTGATCGACGCATGGAAAGCGGCCAGTACCTACGATTCGCAAGTGTTGGTCGAGCAATGGATTCAAGGTCCGGAGTTCACCATCGCCACCCTGCGTGACCAGGTGTTGCCTCCTATCGCCCTGGGTACACCGCACACGTTCTACGACTACGACGCCAAGTACATCGCCAACGATACCCAGTACCGCATTCCGTGCGGGCTCGACGCGGCCAAGGAACAGGAACTCATGGAACTCACGGCCAAGGCCTGTGAGGCGCTGGGTATCGCCGGTTGGGGCCGGGCGGACGTGATGCAGGACGCCGACGGGCAGTTCTGGTTCCTCGAAGTCAATACCGCACCGGGCATGACCGATCACAGCCTGGTGCCGATGGCGGCGCGGGCTGCCGGTCTGGATTTCCAGCAACTGGTTCTGGCCATTCTGGCCGCCAGCGTTGAAGACGCAGGCGCAACAGAGGCGCGAGGTTAAGACCATGCAAGGCGCTCATCTCAGACATCAGCCACCCGCACCCGGCCGCAAGCCGGTGCCGCGGGGTGCCAGCCGAATGGTGGCGAAAGAGCCGATGTCCGCGCGCCTGCCGAAAGCCAATTTCGGCTTTCTGAAAAGTCTGTTCTGGCCGGTGCTGCTGGTAGCACTGGGCTTTGGTACGTACGAAGGCGCGCAGCGTTTGCTGCCGTACGCCGACCGGCCGATCAGCAAGATCGCGGTGCAGGGCGACCTCAGCTACATCAGCCAGCAGGCGGTGCAGCAGCGGATCGCGCCGTTCGTGGCGTCGAGCTTCTTCACCATCGACCTCGCCGGTATGCGTACCGAGCTCGAGCAGATGCCCTGGATCGCCCACGCCGAAGTGCGTCGGGTGTGGCCGGATCAGGTAGTGATCCGCCTCGAAGAGCAATTGCCGGTGGCGCGTTGGGGCGACGAGTCGTTGCTCAACAACCAGGGCCAGGCGTTCACGCCCAAGGAACTGGCGAATTATGAACACCTGCCGCAGCTGTTCGGCCCACAACGGGCTCAGCAGCAGGTGATGCAGCAGTATCAGGTGCTGAGCCAGATGCTGCGGCCGCTGGGTTTTTCGATCGCACGCCTGGAATTGCGTGAACGCGGCAGCTGGTTCCTGACCACCGGTGCAGGCAGTTCCGGCCCCGGCATCGAGTTGCTGCTGGGACGCGGCAACCTGGTGGAAAAGATGCGCCGCTTCATCGCCATCTATGACAAGACGCTGAAAGAGCAGATTACGAACATTGCGCGCATCGATCTGCGCTACGCCAACGGCCTCGCTGTTGGCTGGCGGGAACCCGTAGCGCCGACGACAGCCCAACCCGCTGTCGCAAAGAATTAAGAAGAGGCAGGACCCATGGCAAACGTGCAAAGCGGCAAAATGATCGTCGGTCTGGATATCGGCACCTCCAAAGTGGTGGCGCTGGTAGGCGAGGTCGCGGACGACGGCCAGCTGGAAATCGTCGGGATCGGCACGCATCCGTCCCGCGGCCTGAAGAAGGGCGTGGTGGTCAACATCGAATCCACCGTGCAGTCGATCCAGCGCGCGATCGAAGAAGCCCAACTGATGGCCGGCTGCCGCATTCACTCGGCGTTCGTCGGCGTGGCCGGCAATCACATCCGCAGCCTGAATTCCCACGGCATCGTCGCGATCCGTGATCGCGAAGTCAGCTCGGCGGACCTTGAGCGTGTACTCGACGCCGCCCAGGCCGTGGCGATCCCGGCTGACCAGCGCGTGCTGCACACCCTGCCGCAGGATTACGTGATCGATAACCAGGAAGGCGTGCGCGAGCCTCTGGGCATGTCCGGCGTGCGTCTGGAAGCCAAGGTTCACGTGGTCACCTGCGCCGTCAACGCTGCACAGAACATTGAAAAATGCGTGCGTCGCTGCGGTCTGGAAATCGACGACATCATTCTCGAGCAACTGGCCTCGGCCTACTCGGTGCTGACCGACGACGAGAAAGAACTGGGCGTGTGCCTGGTCGACATTGGTGGCGGCACCACCGACATCGCGATCTTCACCGAAGGCGCGATCCGTCACACCGCTGTAATCCCGATTGCCGGTGATCAGGTGACCAACGACATCGCCATGGCGTTGCGCACTCCGACCCAGTACGCCGAAGAGATCAAGATCCGTTACGCCTGCGCCCTGGCCAAACTGGCCGGTGCCGGTGAAACCATCAAGGTGCCGAGCGTTGGCGACCGTCCACCGCGCGAACTGTCGCGTCAGGCCCTGGCCGAAGTGGTCGAGCCGCGTTACGACGAACTGTTCACCCTGATCCAGGCCGAGCTGCGTCGCAGCGGCTACGAAGACCTGATTCCGGCGGGCATCGTGCTCACCGGTGGTACGTCGAAAATGGAAGGCGCCACTGAACTGGCCGAAGAAATCTTCCACATGCCGGTGCGCCTTGGTGTGCCGCATGGCGTGAAAGGTCTGGATGACGTGGTGCGCAACCCGATTTATTCCACTGGCGTCGGTTTGTTGATGTACGGCCTGCAAAAGCAGTCCGACGGAGTTTCGTTCTCCGGCATCGGCAGCCGCGACAGCTACAGCAGCGAAGAGCCTCAGGCGCCGCTGCTGGACCGACTGAAAAAGTGGGTTCAGGGCAATTTTTAAAAGCTTTACCGCAACACCGCTACAAACAGCAGTAGGCGAAAAAACTAGAGAATGTAAGGAGAGGGAAAATGTTCGAACTCGTAGACAACATCCCCGCAAGCCCGGTAATCAAAGTTATCGGTGTCGGCGGTGGCGGCGGCAACGCTGTCAATCACATGGTCAAGAGCAACATCGAAGGCGTTGAATTCATCTGCGCCAACACCGATGCTCAAGCGCTGAAAAACATCGGCGCGCGGACCATCCTGCAACTGGGCACCGGCGTGACCAAAGGCCTGGGCGCCGGCGCCAATCCTGAGGTCGGCCGTCAAGCCGCTCTGGAAGACCGCGAGCGCATCGCTGAAGTGCTGGCCGGCACCAACATGGTGTTCATCACCACCGGCATGGGCGGCGGTACCGGTACCGGTGCAGCGCCGATCATCGCCGAAGTGGCCAAGGAAATGGGCATCCTGACCGTTGCGGTCGTGACCCGTCCGTTCCCGTTCGAAGGCCGCAAGCGTATGCAGATCGCCGACGAAGGCATTCGCATGCTTTCGGAAAGCGTCGATTCGCTGATCACCATTCCGAACGAAAAACTGCTGACCATCCTCGGCAAAGACGCAAGCCTCTTGTCGGCTTTCGCCAAGGCTGACGATGTTCTGGCCGGTGCCGTTCGCGGTATCTCCGACATCATCAAGCGTCCGGGCATGATCAACGTCGACTTCGCCGACGTACGCACCGTGATGAGCGAAATGGGCATGGCGATGATGGGCACTGGCTGCGCCAGCGGTCCGAACCGTGCACGTGAAGCTACCGAAGCGGCAATCCGCAACCCGCTGCTGGAAGACGTCAACCTGCAGGGCGCGCGCGGCATTCTGGTGAACATCACCGCCGGTCCTGACCTGTCCCTGGGTGAGTACTCCGACGTTGGTTCGATCATCGAAGCCTTTGCTTCCGAGCACGCGATGGTCAAGGTCGGTACCGTTATCGATCCGGACATGCGCGACGAGCTGCACGTGACTGTGGTTGCCACCGGTCTGGGCGCGAAAATCGAGAAGCCTGTAAAGGTCATCGACAACACCGTTCACACCTCGATGGCTTCGGCGCAGGTGCAACAACCGGCTCCGGCCCGTCAGGAGCAGCCAGCGGTGAACTACCGTGACCTGGACCGTCCGACCGTCATGCGCAACCAGGCTCAGGCCGGTGCTGCGGCTGCCGCGAAGATGAATCCGCAGGATGACCTGGACTACCTGGACATTCCGGCATTCCTGCGTCGTCAGGCCGATTGATGGAATGTATCAGGGCTATGAAGGTGATTGGTGTTCAGCAAAGGCATGGTCTGCTATCATCGCCAGCCTTTGTTGATACCAGTTCGCAATTTGCGCTGAAGCGGCCCAAGCCATGATTAAACAACGCACACTGAAAAATATTATCCGTGCCACAGGTGTAGGCCTGCACTCCGGTGAGAAGGTCTATCTGACTCTCAAGCCTGCGCCTGTCGACACTGGCATTGTGTTTTGTCGCGCTGACCTCGACCCTGTGGTGCAGATTCCTGCCCGCGCGGAAAACGTCGGTGAAACCACTATGTCGACGACGCTGATCAATGGCGACGTCAAAGTGGACACGGTAGAGCACTTGCTCTCGGCCATGGCTGGCCTGGGCATCGATAACGCCTACGTCGAGCTCTCCGCGTCCGAAGTCCCGATCATGGATGGCAGCGCTGGACCCTTCGTATTCCTGATTCAATCGGCAGGCCTGGAAGAACAGGACGCCGCCAAAAAATTCATCCGCATCCTGCGTGAAGTGACAGTGGAAGACGGCGACAAGCGCGCCACTTTCGTCCCTTTCGAAGGTTTCAAGGTGAGCTTCGAGATCGATTTCGATCACCCGGTATTCCGGGACCGCACCCAGAGTGCAAGCGTGGATTTTTCCAGCACTTCGTTCGTTAAAGAAGTCAGCCGCGCCCGTACCTTTGGCTTCATGAGTGATATCGAGTACCTGCGCAAGCACAACCTCGCACTCGGCGGCAGCGTTGAAAACGCGATCGTGGTCGATGCCGATGGCGTGTTGAACGAAGACGGTCTTCGTTATGAAGACGAATTCGTCAAACACAAGATCCTCGATGCGATTGGCGACCTGTACCTTCTGGGCAACAGCCTGATTGGTGAGTTCAAAGGCTTCAAGTCCGGTCATGCACTGAACAACCAGCTGCTGCGCAAATTGATTGAGCAGACAGACGCTTGGGAAGTGGTGACGTTCGAAGACGCCAGCACCGCACCAATCTCTTACATGCGCCCGGTTGCGGCGGTGTAAGTAAAAAACCTCTCTAGTTTTTTGAAGGCCATCCTCGGATGGCCTTTTTTTATGCCCTTTAAAAGATCAAAAGATCGCAGCCTTCGGCAGCTCCTACAGGGGAACGCATTCCAGATGTAGGAGCTGCCGAAGGCTGCGATCTTTTGACTTTAAACTGGCACTACAACGCGATTACGCCCGCCTTCCTTGGCCTGATACAACGCCTTGTCCGCTGCAAACAACAACTGCTCCAGTGTCATCTCGCTTGCCGATGTCCAGGTGGCGATGCCGATACTCACGGTCATCGCCCGCTCAGCGCCTTCGACCCAGGGCAAGTTTTCCACAGCCTGGCGAATCTGCTCGGCGATCTGCTGCGCTCCTGCGCTGTCGGTCTCGGCGAGAATCACCGAAAACTCTTCACCGCCATACCGCGCGACCAGATCCGCCGGGCGTCGCACGTTCGCGGTGATTACCTTGGCCAGTTCGCGCAACACCTGATCCCCAGCCTGATGGCCATGGCGATCATTGAAGGCCTTGAAGTGGTCGGCATCGATCATCATCACCGACAGCGGCTGGCCCGAGCGTTGCGCGCGGAACCACTCATGGCGCAGGGTCTGGTCGAGCATGCGTCGGTTGGCAACGCCGGTCAGATCATCGGTGGCAGCCAGTTGCGCCAGTTCGCGTTCGGCGCGATGGCGCAAACGCAGTTCCCGAGCGAGCAGCCACGTCAGCCACAACAGCCCCAGGCACAACACGCCGGTGGCGCCGCTGATCAGGATCGCCGTGCGCCGCCAGGTGCCGAACACCTCCTCGCTGGACAGCGCCACCATCACGGTCAACGGCAGATTGCCGACCCGCGAGTAGGTGTAGAGCCGGCGTTGTTTATCCATACTCGAAGTGCTGGTGAAACTGCCGCTGCCATCGCGGTCGCTGAGAATGCGCACGACGTTGGGCCGGTTGCCGAAACTCTTGCCGACCGAATCGCTTTGCAAATAGGGCTTCTGCGCGAGCAGCACGCCATCGCTGTTGATGATGTTCAGTGTGCTGTCGGTGCCGATGTCGAGGCTTTTGAACAGGTCGTCGAAATAGTCGAGTTTCAGCGACGCCACCGCCACGCCGAGGAATTCACCGGTCTGCGAGGAGATGCGTCGGCTGAAGCTGATGCGCCACTGATCGGCCTCTTCGCAATCGCAGCGGGTCTTGAACGGGCGGCTGATGAACATGCCGATATCGCGGTTGAATGCATGAGCGAGAAAATAATCGCGGTCGGCGAAATTGCCCGGTTTCGCTTCGATGCGCGAGGAGTCGGCGATCACCTCGCCATGCTTGTCGAGCAGGAGGATGTCGCCCTTGAAGCGCGCGGTGGCAGAGCGATCGAACAGCGCCAGATGACGGATCTGCGGCGAGACGTTCTGCAGGTCGTCACGCTGGGCGGCGGCGATCAGGCCTTGCAGCGTCAGGTCGTACAGCTCGACGGTGCGCAGCACATCGGCATCGATCAATTGCGCGATGGTCGTGGCGCGGCGCGTGGCGACTTCCTGCGCACTGGCGTACTCGCGGATCAGCAGGAAGGTGACGATGCACACCATCGCAATCACGGTCAGCAGGCTGCCGAGGATCAGCAGGCGCTCGGGGCGACCGGTAAGGCCTGTGATGGAAGGCGTGCGGCTGGTGATCATGATGGGGAGCCGGTTGAAGTGGTTTCATAAGCTTAGTTGGGCTGACGCCGGACGAACCTGTGGGAGCGAGCCTGCTCGCGAAAGCGGTGTGTCATTCAACACAGATGTTGACTGACAATCAGCTTTCGTCGGAACGCCGCCCGGAGCAGGCTCGCTCCCACAGGGTAGATCACAGGATCTGAAAAACGCAGCGCCGATCTTAGAAGACGTTGACCGGGTAGTCGATGATCACGCGGTATTCATCTGTATCCGAATCAATCGCGCCGTAGCCGTTGCCGCCCCGGTTGGTGGCCCATTGCAGGCGCACCGCGAGATCCTTGGCCTGGCCGCTTTGCACGACGTACTGCAAATCGATGTCGCGTTCCCAATGCTTGGCGTTATGGCCGTCGGCGCTGTACCAGCTGGAATAGCCTGCGCTGTTCGGGTCGGCTTTGGTCAGATCCACCGTGCCGCGTGAATAGGACAGCGCCGAGGTCAATCCGGGCATGCCGAGGCCAGTGAAGTCGTAAGCGTACTTGAGCTTCCAGGAGCGTTCGTTCGGGCCGTTGAAGTCCGAATACTGCTGCGAGTTGTCCAGATAAACGCTGTCGCCCTGGCTGATGTAGTCGAACGGCGTGTTGCCGTTGACCCGCTGATACGCGGCAGTGACGCTGTGGTTGCCGATGCCGACGGTGAGATGCGTGCTCCAAGTGTTGTTGTCGATGTTGCCGAGCAGCGCATCACCGGTGTCTTGCGTGTGATAGAAGTGCAGGCCCGGGTTGAGGCTGACCAGATCGTTCAGTTGCCAGGTGTAGTCGAGGTCGTAGTAGTACTGGTTCCAGATGTCCTTGAGCTCGGAGGCGTAAAGACTGCTGGTCAGGCCCTCAACGCCGCTCCAGGCCACACCGGCCCAGTTCAGGTGCTGGCTTTCGTCGCCGTCGGCGAGGGTGCCGTATGACGTTCCGATGCGGGTATGACCACTCTGGTTATAGGGCTTGGTGAAACTGGTCTGGCCACCTTCGATCAGCCAGCCGTCGAAGCTGTGGTTGCTCAGGCTGATGCCACGAAAGGTCTGCGGCAGCATCCGCGTGTCGCCGCCGGCGATGACCGGGTTGGTGAGGAACAGATCACCGGCCTTCAGCTCGGTGTTGAAGGCGCGCATCTTCAACGTCCCGCCTGCGGTGGAGAACGAGCCCGGCGCTTTGCCGTTGCCATCGCTGATCGGCAGGATGCTCGAACCGTCGGTACCGCCACCCCCATCGAGTTTCAGGCCGAGCATGGCGTGGGCATCGACGCCGAAGCCGACCGTGCCTTCGGTGTAGCCGGACTGGAACACGCCGAGAAAACCCTGACCCCACTCGATATTGTCGTCCGCCTTCTGCAAGCGGTTGCGATTCATGTAGTAGTTGCGGGCGTTGAGGTTGAGGCTCGAGCCTGCGACGAAGCCCTGTTGGGCAGACTCGTCGGCGTGGGTGGCGGGAGCAATCGTTGCGGCAATTGCAATGAACAGCGGGGTGAGGCGGGCAGGGTAAAACACGTGCGGTGGAGCTCCTTGGGTCAGCGGGCCGCTCTGGTTCTTGAGCGGCTTGATGTTTCTTGTTGTTACAGACGCGCCAGACGGCTTTCAGACCACAACGAAAAAAGGCCGCTGAATGGCAGCGGCCTGGAGTGACGACGGTTGAACGGGAAGAGCCAAACAACCGCGTCGAGGGAAACCTTTCGCGGTGCGACTCAGCTGTCTTTCTCGAGCGCTTGAGCCTGGGAAGTGGCGGCCTGCGGGGATTGCGTCGCGTCTTGAGCCTTGGCCATCACTTCGGCCTGATGCTGATCGAATGCCTGTGCGCGCGCGACGTTGTGCGCCACGAACGCTTGCGATTCTTCAGCCATCGCCATCGGCGACAGGATCAATGAGGACAAAACGAATGCGCTGGCAATACCCATACTGTTGGACATCTTGAAAACCTTCTCGCTTGGCGAGTGCTGTTTGGTGCGGGCAAAGATAAGGTTGCCGGGGTTTGGGAAACAGCGTGATTTTCATAAATGACTGTTACAGCAAAAGCAAAGATCGGCACGGGTAACAACCCGGTCTGTGCGTGATGGTGGCCTGTGGCGAGGGGATTTATCCCCGTTGGGCTGCGAAGCGGCCCCAAGAATTCCAGCTTCAAAGATTCTTGGACCTTGTGCACAGGATTTGCGACTGTTGCGCAGCCGAGCGGGGATAAATCCCCTCGCCACAGGGCTTGGCTCAGCATTCAGACCGGGAGGTTGATGCCGAAGGTGTTCATGCCCCGATCACTGCGCACAAACACATCCCCGCCATGCATCAGCGCAATCGCCTTGACGATCGCCAGCCCCAGGCCGTGGTTATTGCCGCTGTTGCTGCGCGAAGCATCGACCCGATAAAACCGTTCGAACAACCTCGGCAGATGCTCACTGGCAATCGGCGTCCCGGGATTGGCCACGCCAATGCTCACCTGGTGTTCTTCAACCTCGATGCGCACCTCGATCACCTGGCCCGGTTCGGTATGCTGCACCGCGTTGCTGAGCAAGTTGATCAACGCCCGGCGCAGGTGCGCGACCTCGATCTGCACCTGTGCATCGCCGCTGACCTGCACTTCAACCTGCGCGTCTTCAAGAATGAAATCCAGATAGTCCAGCGTCGTTGCGACCTCATCAGCCAATGACGTCGAGGTCAGTTTGGTCGCCTTGTTGCCCTGATCGGCGCTGGCCAGAAACAGCATGTCGTTGATGATCGAGCGCAGTCGCTCAAGCTCTTCGAGATTGGATTGCAGCACTTCGAAATAGTGTTCGGCGGAGCGCCCGCGAGTCAGTGCGACCTGGGTCTGGCCGATCAGGTTGGTCAGCGGCGAACGCAGTTCATGGGCGACGTCGGCGTTGAACGATTCCAGCCGCGAATAGGCCAGTTCAACCCGTTCCAGAGTTGAGTTGAACGATTCGACAAACTGCTCCAGTTCCGGCGGCAGCGGCGACAGACGCAAGCGCCCGGCGCGCAGTGGTGGTGCCAGACGCTGGGCTTCCTGCGACAGTTTGATCAACGGCTTCAGACCGATTCTTGCGACCCAATAGCCCAATGCCGAGGCCAGCAGCACCCCGACAATCGCCAGACTGATCAGGGCGATGAGCAAGTGATGCTGGGTCTGGTGCAGCGTCTCGGTGTCGATGCCGATCATGAAGCGCAGCGGCGGGCGCTGGTCCTTGGCCGGGAACTGACTGACCAGCACTTTCAGCGGGTAGGGCTGATCGGGCAGTTGCAGATCATGCATGCCCAACGGGCCGTTGATGGCCGCGCGAATCTGCGGCGTAAGGTTGCCGTATTCGTAGCGCGGATCACCGCTGCTGATCCAGAAGCTGATGCGCTTGTCTTCTTCGCCGAGCAGCTTGAGCTTGTTGTTGATCTTCACCCAATGTTCCGGCGTGCCGTAACGGCCGACGGTGGATTCGAGCACGCTGTACCGCGCATCCAGCTCAGCTTCCGGCAACAGACCCAGGCCCTTGTCGACCTGTTGATACAGCGCGCCGCCAATCAACAGAAACACCACCAGCGCCACCAGCGTGAACATGCCGCTCAGGCGCAAGGCAATCGAGTTACTGGACACCACGGCTCTCCAGCACATAACCCATGCCTCGGATCGTGTGCAGCAGCTTTTCGTTGAACGGCCCGTCGAGCTTGGCGCGCAGGCGTTTGATCGCGACTTCGACGACGTTGGCGTCACTGTCGAAATTGATGTCCCAGACCATTTCCGCGATTGCGGTCTTCGAAAGGATTTCGCCTTGGCGACGGGCGAGCACGCTGAGCAGGGAAAACTCTTTCGCGGTCAGATCCAGGCGCGTGCCGGCGCGGGTGGCCTTGCGGCTGATCAGGTCGATCCACAGGTCGGCGATGGTCACTTGCACCGGCTCATGGCCGCCGCTGCGGCGGGTCAGCGCTTGCAGGCGGGCGACCAGTTCGAGAAAGGAAAACGGTTTGCCGAGGTAATCGTCGGCGCCGTCGCGCAGGCCCTTTATCCGATCTTCGACGCGCTCGCGGGCGGTGAGCATGATCACCGGGGTCTGCTTGCGCGCACGTAATGCGCGCAGTACGCCGAAGCCATCGAGCCCCGGCAACATCACGTCGAGGACGATCACGGCGTAGTCGCATTCCAGCGCCAGATGCAGGCCTTCGACGCCGTCGCGGGCAAGGTCCACGGTGTAGCCCTGTTCGGTCAGACCACGGTGCAGATAGTCCGCGGTTTTTTCTTCGTCTTCGATAATCAGAACGCGCATGACCCTGCCTCAGTCTGTGGTCGCCAACGCCGCTACAGGCGCAGGTTTGGGCCGGTGGAACAGCCGCTCAAGCCACAAGTATATGACCGGAGTGGTAAACAGCGTCAGCATCTGGCTGACCAGCAAACCGCCGACCACGGCAATGCCCAACGGCTGGCGCAGTTCGGCGCCGGTGCCGTAACCGAGCATCAGCGGCAACGCACCGAGCAGGGCGGCGAGGGTGGTCATGATGATCGGCCGGAACCGGGTGATGCACGCTTCGAAAATCGCCTCCTGCGGCGGCAGACCGCGCTGGCGCTGCGCCTCGAGCGCGAAGTCGATCATCAGGATGCCGTTCTTTTTGACGATGCCGATCAGCAGCACCAGGCCGATCAACGCCATGATCGAAAAGTCCTGGCCGCAGATCCACAGCATGATCACCGCGCCGAGGCCTGCTGCCGGCAGGGTCGAAATGATCGTCAGCGGATGCACGAAGCTTTCATAAAGCACGCCGAGAATGATGTATACCGCCACCAGCGCCGCCAGAATCAGCCATGGCTGGCTGGCCAGCGAACTCTGGAACGCCTGCGCCGCACCCTGGAAATTGCCGCTGATCGCGGTGGGCATGCCGATCTCGGCCTTGGCCTGATTGAGCTGAATCACCGCATCGCCCAATGCCACGCCGGGGGCGAGGTTGAATGACATGTTGGCGGCGGGGAACATGCCGTCATGGGCAATCGACAGCGGGCCGATGGTCGGCGCGTCAAACCTTGCCAGCGCCGACAGCGGCACCATCTCGCCGCTCAGTGGCGAGCGCAGGTAAAAATAGTTGAGGCTTTCGGCCTTGCCGCGCTGCTTGGTGTCCAGCTCGAGAATCACGTTGTACTGGTTGACCTGGGTCTGGAATTCATTGATCTGCCGTTGGCCGAATGCATCGTACAGCGCCTCGTCGACATCGCTGGCGGTCAGGCCGAAACGCGCGGCGGCGCTGCGATCGATGCTGATGTGGGTGATGCTGCCGCCCAGTTGCAGATCGTTGGAAATGTCGCGAAACGCCGGGTTGCTGCGCAGTTTCTCGGTCAGGCGCTGGGTCCAGGTGGCGAGGGTCGCGCCGTCGTTGCTCTTGAGTACGTATTGGTACTGCGCACGGCTGGGGCCGGAGCTGAGGTTGATGTCCTGCCCGGCGCGCAAATAAAGGACGATGCCGGGCACTTTCATCAGTTGCGGGCGGATGCGGTCGATGAACTGGCTGGCGCTGACATCGCGATCACCACGTTTTTTCAGGGCGATCCAGAAGCGCCCGTTGGCGATGGTCTGGTTGCTGCCGGAAACCCCGACCGAATGCGAGAACGCCTGCACCGCCGGATCGGCCGCGACGATTTCGGCCATCGCCAAGTGTTTTTTCACCATGTCGCCGTAGGAAATATCCGCAGCGGCTTCAGTGGTGCCGAGGACGAACCCGGTGTCCTGCACCGGGAAGAACCCCTTGGGAATGAAAATGTACCCGGCGACCGCCAACGCCAGCGAGAGACCGAACACGCCGATCATCAATTTCTGATGATCGAGGGCGCGGCGCAGGCCCTTTTCGTACCAGCCGAGCAGGCGTTCGCTGAAACCGGGTTTGCCGTTGGCGTGATGCACCGGCTTACGCATAAACAGCGCGGCAAGGGTTGGCGCCAGGGTCAGCGACACCACCACGGAAATCATGATCGTCGAAGTCGCGGTCAGGGCGAATTCCTTGAAAAGGCGCCCGACCACACCGCCCATGAACAGCAGCGGAATGAACGCCGCCACCAGTGAGAAACTGATCGAAACGACGGTGAAGCCAATCTCGCCGGCCCCCTTGATCGCCGCCTCGCGCATATCATCGCCGGCCTCGAGATGGCGATGGATGTTTTCCACCACCACGATCGCATCGTCCACGACGAAGCCGACCGCGACGACGATCGCCACCAGCGTCAGGTTGTTCAGGCTGAAACCGAGGACGTACATCAGGGCGAAACTGGCGATCAGCGAGACACCGAGCACCGCCGAGACAATCAGCGTCGCCGACAACTGGCGCAGGAACAGCGCCATCACCGCGACCACCAGCAGGATCGCGATCAGCAAGGTGATCTCGACTTCGTGCAGCGAGGCGCGAATGGTCTGCGTGCGGTCGATCAGGGTTATCACCTGCACCGAGGCCGGCAGCATCGCTTCGAGGCCGGGCAGGGCGGCCTGAATGCGGTCGACGGTTTCAACAATGTTGGCGCCGGGCTGGCGGAAAATCACCAGATTCACACCGGGGCGATCTCCGGCCCAGGCCTGCACGTAGGCATCTTCCGCACCGTTGACGACTTTGGCGACATCGCGCAGGTGAACCGGGGCGCCATCCTTGTAGGAAACGATGAGCTCGCTGTAGTCCTCGGGGTGGAACAACTGGTCGTTGGTCGACAACGTGGAAATGCTCGACTCGCCGTACAGCGCACCTTTGGCCAGGTTTAGGCTGGTCTGCTGGATCGCCAGCCGAATGTCGGCCAGCGTCAGGCCGATGGCCGCGAGTTTGTCCGCCGAGGCTTGTACGCGAATCGCCGGGCGTTGCTGACCGGTGATGTTGATCTGGCCGACGCCGTCGACCTGACTGATCTGACGCGAGAGCAGGGTTTCCACCAGGTCGCTGAGTTCGGTGCCGGGCATCTGTGTCGAGCTGACGCTGAGAATCAACACCGGACTGTCGGCCGGGTTGACCTTCTTCCACGTGGGCAGTGTCGGCATGTCTTTGGGCAACTTGCCGGCGGCGGTGTTGATCGCCGCCTGTACTTCCTGGGCGGCGGTGTCGATGCTTTTATCGAGGGTAAATTGCAGGGTCAGCAGAGTTGAGCCCAGCGCACTGCTGGAGGTCATCTGGGTCATGCCGGGGATGGCGCTGAATTGCACCTCCAGCGGCGTGGCCACCGAGGAAGCCATGGTGTCGGGGCTGGCGCCGGGCAACTGTGCCGAGACCTGGATCGTAGGAAATTCCGCTTCCGGCAGTGGCGCAATCGGCAAACGCGGGAAGGCAATTACACCGACCAGTACCAGAGCGAACGTCAGCAAAATCGTCGCCACCGGGTGATCGATGCACCAGGTCGAGATGCCTTTGTGCGAGTTCATGGCTTCTGCTCCGCCTGCACCACTTGCGGCGGCTCGCTCATGACTTGCACGCTCGAGCCCGGCTTGAGTCGCGACTGGCCGTCGGTCACCAGCACGTCACCAGCGTTGACACCTTTGATGATGTCCTGACCGCTGCCCTGATAAATCATCTGTACCGGCACTGCCTCGACCTTGTCGTCCTTCACGCGGTAAACGAAGTGTTGTTCGAGGCCACGCTGTACGACGGTGGGCGGAACCACCAGCGCATCTTTATCCACAGCCGTCTGAATTTTTACCGTCACCAGCAAACCCGGCCAGAGCTTCTGGCTGGCATTGGCGAACTCGGCCTTGGCGCGGATGGTGCCGGTGTTGGCGTTGATCTGGTTGTCGATCAGGGTCAGCTGACCTTCGCCGAGCAGATTGCCGGTTTCGCCATCGGTGTCGGCGCCAATGTAAGCCTTGACCGGTGCGCGTTGCGGATCGCTGATCAGGCTCTGCAGGGTCGGCAGCATCTGCTGCGGCAGGGAGAACTCGACGGCGATCGGGTCGATCTGCGTGACGGTGAACAGGCCTTGGGTGTCGGTCATGCGCAGGAAGTTGCCTTCATCGACCGTACGAATACCGACGCGCCCAGTAACCGGAGAGCGAATCTGCGTGTAGGACAGTTGCACCTGCGCCGCATCGATCGAGGCCTGATTGCCTTGCGCAGTGGCTTTGAGCTGATTGACCAAGGCCTGTTGCTGGTCGAAGGTCTGTTTCGATACGCCGTCGTCGACGCTGAGCAGTTTGTAGCGCTTGAGATTGACCAGCGCGACCTGCAACTGCGCCTGACTCTCGCCCAACTGCGCCCGGGCCTGGTCGAGGCTGGCGCGGATCGAGCGGTCGTCAATGGTGGCGAGCAGGTCGCCTGCTTTGACCCGTTGGCCTTCCTTGACCAGAATTTTCGTCAGAATGCCGTCGATCTGCGGACGCACCACCACGCTGTGCAGCGACAGCACCGAGCCGATGCCGCTGGTGTAGCGCGGCACGTCTTTGGCGCTGACCGTCACCACCCGCACCGGGATGGCAGTCGGTGTAGCCAGTTTGGCCGGCGCCGGTTTCAGCGCGAACCACAGGCCGGCGGCTGCCAGCAGAATCAGGAGAGTGGCCAGCAGGATTTTGTTTTTCTGGATGGACATGCGCGGCGCCGAAGTCTGGAGTTTGGGCAGATTGACCAGTTATAAACCGGTCAGGCGGTCGGCAGGGTGACGGCTGGCTGTCAGGATTGTCAGTTTCCGACGTTAATTGCAGTGGCTGCGATTACCGTTGAGTTGATAAGTCCCTAAAAGGGACCTATCGTTCCTTTTTTGGGACTCTTCGGTTTGCGCCAGTGGAAAACCTTTCTTTAAGCGAAGCCCTGTTCACCGCCACCCAGCAAAAAGTGTTGGGATTGTTGTTCGGCAAGCCTGACCAGACGTTCTACGCCAACGAAATTGTGCGCTGGGCACAGGTTGGCAAAGGCGGCCTGATGCGTGAACTCGATCGATTGCAACGAGCCGGGATTCTCAGCATGACTCGAGTGGGTAACCAGACCCATTACCAGGCCAACCCCGCATGTCCTATCTACGCGGAGCTTCTGGGCATCACGCGCAAGACATTCGGTTTTGCCGAGCCTCTTCGTCAGGCATTAGAACCGTTTGCCGAACAGATCACGTGGGCGTTCGTGTATGGCTCCATCGCCAAAAACTCGGCGAACACACTCAGTGACATAGATCTCATGCTGATTGGCGAAGGCCTGCACTACAGTGAGTTGATGGAGCGACTCATGCCGTTGGAGGAGCAATTGGGGCGTCCCATCAACCCGACGCTATACACCCCGCAAGACTGGGCCAGGAAGCTGGCGGCACAGAACAGTTTTGTCACGCGGGTGATGCAGCAGGAAAAAATCGATCTGTCAGGGGCAAACCCTTTGGAGTCCAAGGATGGGCAGCAACGAGAGTCTGGAGAATCTTCTACGTAGCGGTGTACTGAAAGCGGAGCCACCTGACCGCAAGGAGTGTGAGGGGCTGATGCGCTCGGCTCTGGATAGGCTCAAGGATGCGCACACCTGCACACTGTCGTTTTCCAGCCGGTTCGATTTGGCCTACAACGCCGCTCACGCGCTGGCGCTGACAGCTCTTCGCTTGAGTGGCTATCGATCGGACAAGCGCTATCTGGTATTCCAGTGCCTGATCCATACCACGCAAAGCAGCAAAATTCAGGTGCGATTGTTTGCGTTGTGCCACGAGCGGCGCAATCTCGCCGAATACGAAGGCTATATGGATGAAGATGACGCGCTTCTTGAGCAGTTGCTGGAGAGCACCTCGCAATTGGTGGGTGACGTTCAGCATCGCATGAACTGAAATATCATCACGCAGTGTCAGTGCCAGGCAGCCATTCAGCGCATCGCGCAAATCTTCAGATGCCGAGCCAGAGCGCACAGGTATACTGCGCGCCTTTGCGGCTCACTGATCGGGCCGACTTTTTGTTCCCGGAGCTTTTATGACTTCCCCGACCCAACCGCCGGTTGACGACGCTGTGAGCGACGTCCCGGCTGAAGTGGCTGACACCAGCGAAACCAAGGCCGAGATCCCGGCGTTCAAGTTCCCGTTCAAGCCGGGCGAGCTGGCTTCGGCGAAAGGCTCGAATCAGCCGTGGTACAAGAATGGCGCGAAGAATGGCCACACCAAAACCCCGGGCATGGCGCCGCCGGGGACGCGTCGGTCGATGGGCAAGCGTTGAGATAACGCGCTGTGTGGGTGTGGGTGCCGGCCTCTTCGCGAGCAGGTTCTCTCCCACGCGCAGATCCAATGTGGGAGCGAGCTTGCTCGCGAAGGCGGCAGCCGCTACACGACGAATGTCAGATCAAGCCGCGCGCAATGAAATAAACGCATAAGTCTGCGCCGGTTCGGTCACCACCTGCCCACCCGCAGCCAGTACCTGGCCGGCCACGTCATCGCCGGACAAATGAAACAGCCATTCACTGGTTCGCGCCGCCAGCGGATGCGCGCTCACCTGGTCAATCACTGCCGCAAAGGCATCCATGTTCGGCAAGTACGCGGTGAACCCGTCGCCCTTGAGCGCCGTGGTGCGAATTCCCAGGGTTGCGCAGATCGCATCCTTGAGTCTGATGTCATCCCGATCCGCCTGACGTGAACGCTGAATCAACTCAACCAGTTCCCGATCAACCAACTCGCCCCCCACAATCAGCTCCGGTCCCTGTTCCCAGGACTCTGGCGGGCAATCCTTGGCAGCAGGATTGAGCGGGATGTGCGGATTGATTTCCGCCGGGTAAATCCGGCACACCAGCGGGCGGCGCTCGTAGATCCGGCAGCGCTTGTCGTCGTCAAGATTCCGGCAGGGGCCGACGTTGTAGGCGGCAAAGGTGATCGCCACGTGAGCATCAGTAGTGCCACTGCGGACCACCGCCGAACGGCGCTCGGCATGTTCGCGCTGCTGCGCCGGCATGCCCAGGCCATTGCCGAGAAACGCCTCGACCAGCACGATCACCTGACCGCCATCGGCCGCCCACATGCGGGCTTCGGCGAGCGTCAGCGGGACATGGTGGTCGGTGCAGCATTTGCCGCAACCTACGCAGGAAAATGTCGTATTCATTGAGCGATCTGTCTTCAATCAGGGTGTGAAACGGTGGCGGAAAACCACCGCACAGGGCCGGGTCGAAGCAAGTTGTGCGCCATTCACTGGGGTTTGGCGGTCGGGCGAATCGAATCCCACTCGGTGACGAACGCGGTTTTCGTCTGTTTGTTGTACAGACACAGCTCGCTGCCTTGCTGGCCTTTCATGTGTTTTTGCGGGTATTGGCCTTGCAGCAGGACAGCGGTGTAACCGACGCGGTCATCGAATTGCGCAGGTGTGCCGACCGGTTTGACGTTTTTCAGGCCACTGGCCTTGGTGCAGCTGGCGAGTACGGTCTTGTCATAGGCAGCCCAGGCGTCGGGGCTGGAAGCGTGGGCCTGGGAGGCGAGGGTGGTGAGGCTGAGCAGGGCCAGGGTGATGGCTTTCATGGTTGGGGCATCCTTGGTTATGGCCAAGGTTGGAGTCTGCCTCAAGAGTTTTGTTGCCTGGGGCACCGCTAAAAGATCGCAGCCTTCGGCAGCTCCTACATGGATATGCGGTTTCCTTTAGGAGCTGCCGGAGGCTGCGATCTTTTGACTTTGATCAGTCCGGCACCAATTCCCGGCGGACCACAACCATCCCGACACTCTCATACAACCGCCGCGCTCGCAGGTTGTCCTCCAGAACCCGCAAATCGACAAACCCCTCGCGGCGCTGTTGAAAGACGCTGAAGGCATGCAGCAACAACGCCCGCCCAAGCCCCCGGCCCTGCATTCGCGGATGCACCACCAGATTCTTGATATACGCACTGGTCCAGCACTGCGCCACGCCCACCACGCCCTCGGCATCGCAGGCGACAAAACACAGCGCTGGATCGTATTCAGGGTCGCTGGCAAAGCGCTGACGCCAGTCGTGCAGTGACGGCACTCGACCGCCACCTTCCAGCTGTCCGAGCTGCATCAACTGGTGCACTGCTGGCGCCAGTTCCTCGCGGTAGACGGACAGCTCAATCCCGTCCGGCCACTGAGCATCCGGCAGAGGTCCACTCAAGTCGCGGCGCAGCAGAAAGCAAAACGTCTCGGCCAACACTCAGTGCCCGTTGGCCGCGACGTGCTTGGCGGCTTCGATCAGGCGTTGGGTCAGCTCCGGCGAGGAGAACTTGGTCAGCACCGCATTGGCACCGGCCAGCCGGGCCTTTTCACTGTTCATCGCGCTGTCGAGGGAGGTGTGCAGCAAGACGTACAAATGAGCGAAGTCCGGGGTCTCGCGCAGGGTGCGGGTGAAGGCGTAGCCGTCCATTTCCGACATTTCGATGTCGGAGACGATCAGGTTGATCTGCTGCGCGGTGCCTTGCAGGTCGAGCAGGCAGTCGATGGCTTCCTTGGCACTGCGCGCGGTGTGGCATTGCAGGCCGAGGTTGCGCAGGGTGTGCACCGATTGCTGCAGGGCCACCTGGCTGTCATCGACCACCAGAATGCGCGCGTTGCCGAGCACTTCGGCGTCTTCCATGGTCAGGTCGGTCGGCGCCATTTCGATCTGCGCCGGGGCGATGCTGTGGATGACTTTTTCGATATCCAGCACCTGCACCAGCGTACCGTCCACCGAGGTCACGCCGGTGATGTATGCGCGTGAGCCGCCAGAGCCGAACGGTGGTGGCTTGATGTCTGTAGTCAGGCAATGGACGATCTTGCTCACCGCCTGCACATGCAGACCCTGCTTGGAACGGCTGACATCGGTGACGATCAGGCAGCCACCGTTGGGATCTTCCAGAGGCCGCTCGCCGATCGCGCGGCTGAGATCGATCACCGACAGCGATGCACCGCGCAGCGAGGCGATGCCTTTGACGTGCGGGTGCGACTCCGGCAGCTTGGTCAGCGGCGGGCAGGGGATGATTTCACTGACTTTCAGCAGGTTGATCGCCATCAGCTTGCCGCTGCGCAAGGTAAACAGCAGAAGCGAAAGTGAATCTGCGCGGGCTTTGGTGGAGGACATAAGAACCTTCTGTGGGGCGAGAGTGGAAATCGCCAGAAACCTTTGATGCCGTGTTATCGGCGTTAAAGGGGTGGGCTTTAGGTAAGTTGTCGGGTAGTCGGCTTGAGTTGATCGCTGTTCTCTCTATCACTGCCCCTCACCCCAGCCCTCTCCCAGAGGTAGAGGGGGCCGACGGAGGTGTCTGGCGTCTTACACCGACCTGAACGACCGAGTCGATTATGGATTCGGAAGAAATCTTTCACGTCAGTGGAGTTCTTCAATATCCCCCAATCAGTCCCCTCTCCCTCTGGGAGAGGGCTAGGGTGAGGGTGTGCTTTTAGCTCTTCATGCCTAGTCGTTTGGCCATCCGCCCCAGATTCGCCCGATCCACCCCCAACTCCCGCGCCGCACTCGCCCAGTTATCCTGATGACGCTCCAGCGCTGCACTGATCAGGCGCCGCTGAAACTCATCGGTGGCAGTGCGCAGATCCCCGCTGATCATCGGCAGTACATTGGTCAAGTCGGTACTGGCAGGCGCAACCACGTTATCCACAACCTCACGGGGCAAATCCAGATCCGCCGCGCTCAAACTCAGAATTTTCGGCCGCACTTTGCAGTTACCCAGCGCCTTCAGCGCACTGCGTCCGATCAAATGCTCCAGCTCTCGGACATTGCCCGGCCAGGTGTAGGCCAGCAGTGCTTCCTGAGCATCACTGTTCAAGCGCAGGCTATTGAGGCCCATGCGCGAGCGGTTCTGCTCGAGAAAGAAGCCACTGAGCAGCAACACGTCGCGCCCGCGATCGCGTAGGGGCGGCACCCGCAGCGGGTACACGCTCAAGCGGTGATAAAAGTCGGCACGGTAGCGACCGCTGCGCACTTCTTCGGCCAGATCGCGATTGGTCGCGGCAATCAGACGCACGTCGACCTGGTGCTCCTTGTCCGAGCCCAGGCGCTGCAATTGACCGCTCTGCAATACGCGCAGCAACTTGGCCTGGACCGTCAGCGACAGCTCGCCGACTTCATCAAGAAACAGCGTGCCGCCATTGGCCAGTTCGAACTTGCCACGCCGGTCGCTGGTGGCGCCGGTGAAGGCGCCGCGCACGTGGCCGAACAGTTCGCTTTCCACCAGCGTGTCGGGGAGGGCGGCGCAATTGAGGCTGATGATCGGTTTGTCGGCGCGCGCGGAGGCGGCGTGAATCGCTTGGGCCACGAGCTCTTTGCCGACCCCGGTTTCGCCGGTGATCAGAACAGTCAGATCACTGCCACCGACCAGATTGATTTCTTCCACCAAGCGTTTGTGCGCTTTGCTCTGGCCGATCATTTCGCGGTGCTGCTGACCGCTGGCCTGACGGTAGACCTCGGCGCGCTGATGCTCGTCTTCGGCGCGGGTGGCCAGACGTTCGATGCGTTCGGCCGCATTGACCGTGGCCGAGGCGAGGCTGGCGAAGGCTTGCAGTGCGTCGAGTTCGATCGGCTCGAAACGCTCCGGGTCCAGCGCGTCGAGCGTGATCAGGCCCCAGAGTTTTTCATCGACGAATAAAGGACAGCCGAGGCAGTCGTGAACTTCAAGATGATCGTCGAGGCCATCGACCAAACCGTCATAAGGATCGGGCAAGTCGCTGTCGGCGGCGAAGCGCGTCGGCCCGGCGCCGGCCAGCAGGATTTCGAAACGCGGATGCTCGCTGACCTTGAAGCGGCGGCCGAGGGTGTCGGTGCTCAAACCGTCCACCGCCAGCGGCACCAATGATTCGCCATCCAGACGCAACAACGCGGCGGCATCGCAGGGCAACAAGGCGCGCATGGCCTCGAGGAGGCGCCGGTAGCGCTCACCTTCGGGCAGTTCGCGGGAGAGGTCGGCGACCAGAGGCAGCAGGGCGGTAAGCAAGGATTTGGCGGTCATGATTTTTTGTAGTCAAAGAGACAAGGTGTAGTCGCGATGACTATACGTTCATTTGTGTCGAAATGACTATGAAGGTTTCAAGTTGTTGAATTAAAAGGATTAATTAGTTGGCACGAAAGCTGATATCCCTAATGCAATCTTTCAAGAAAGCGCAGGAGTCACCTTATGCTTAGCGTCCAGGATCGTGCCATCATCAAATCCACTGTGCCTCTGCTGGAAAGCGGCGGCGAGGCGTTGATCACACATTTCTACCGCATGATGCTCTCCGAATACCCGCAGGTGCGGCCACTTTTCAACCAGGCGCATCAGGCCAGTGGCGATCAGCCGCGTGCCTTGGCCAACGGCGTGCTGATGTACGCCCGGCACATCGATCAGCTCGACCAGTTGGGCGATCTGGTGGCGAAGATCATCAACAAACACGTCGCCCTGCAAATTCTGCCAGAGCATTACCCGATCGTCGGTACCTGCCTGCTGCGCGCCATTTCCGAAGTGCTCGGCGAAGAGATCGCCACACCAGAGGTGATGAGTGCCTGGGGCGCTGCGTACGGGCAACTGGCCGACATCCTTATCGGCGCCGAAACCGCGATCTATGACCAGAAGGAACACGCTGTCGGCGGCTGGCGCGGTGCGCGGGAATTCATCGTCGCAGCGAAGGTGCAGGAGAGCGCGGAAATCACCTCGTTCTACTTCGAACCGGCGGACAAAGGGCCGATTCTTGCGGCCGAACCGGGTCAGTACATCGGCATGAAGCTGATGCTCGACGGCGAAGAGATCCGTCGCAACTATTCGCTGTCGGCACTGGCCAATAACGGCCAGTACCGCATCAGCGTCAAGCGTGAACCGAATGGTCGCGCGTCCAACTATCTGCATGATCAACTGCACGTCGGCGCGAGCATTCAACTGTTCCCGCCATCGGGCGAATTCACCCTGGCGGCCAGCGACAAGCCGCTGGTGCTGATCAGCGGCGGCGTCGGCATCACCCCGACGCTGGCGATGCTGGAAGCCGCGCTGGCCACCGAACGTCCGGTGCATTTTATCCACTGCGCGCGCAACGGCAGCGTCCACGCGTTCCGCGACTGGGTCGATGGGCTGGCGGCGCGTCATCCGCAACTCAAGCGCTTCTATTGCTACGCCGAAGAAGATGGTGTCAGCCCGGCGGCGGACAAGGTTGGCCTGCTCAACGAAGAACTGCTCGGCGAGTGGCTGCCGGCGCAGCGTGATGTCGATGCGTATTTCCTCGGGCCGAAAGGGTTCATGGGCGCGATCAAGCGGCATCTGAAAGCGTTGGGCGTGCCGGAGAAGCAGAGCCGTTACGAGTTCTTCGGCCCGGCTGCTGCTCTCGAGTGAGCTGAAACCGAGTCGCTTTCATCGCGGGCAAGCCCGCTCCCACAGGGTTCGCGTCGTTCACGGATATCTTGAACACCGCAACCTTTGTGGGAGTGGGCTTGCCCGCGATGGCCTTTACGCAATTTAGATATGGGGACGCATCCTTGCGAGTTAATGGTTCCTTAACCGCTCTATCGTTTATTGCCCCGGTGTAGACTTGCGACAATTTCAGCCGCCGGCCGGCTGGACCATGGACTTACAAGGGAAAGGCAATGAGCGAGGAAACGATGCGGTTGGGGCGTGAGCGGCGCTATCTGGTGTTGCTGGGGATCATCTGCCTGGCGTTGATCGGCGGCGCACTTTACATGCAGGTCGTGCTCGGCGAAGCACCTTGCCCGCTGTGCATCCTGCAGCGCTATGCACTGTTGCTGATTGCACTGTTCGCCTTCATTGGCGCGGGCATGCGCAGCCGTCGCAGCATCACTGTGTTCGAGACGCTGGTAGTGATCTGTGCGATCGCCGGAGCCGGTGTGGCCGGGCATCACGTCTATACGCAGTTCTATCCGGCGGTGAGTTGTGGCGTCGATGTGCTGCAACCGATTGTCGATGATCTGCCGTTGGCGAAAATTTTCCCGCTGGGCTTCCAGGTCGACGGTTTCTGCTCGACGCCGTATCCGCCGATCCTCGGCCTGTCGCTGGCGCAATGGGCGCTGGTGGCGTTCGTGCTGGTGGTGATTCTGGTGCCGTTGCTGACCTCGCGTAATCGAAAAGCGCTGCGCTGAGTCAACTTCTCGGCACAGCTGCCGATAAACAAAACGCCCCGATTTTCGCTTATGAAAATCGGGGCGTTTTGCATTTCAGAGCGTTTGTGAAAACACCGTGACGAACGGCAATGAAGCGTGCGGCAAATGTGCGACATGTTGTCACACAGGGGCTGTCGCAGGGACTCGGGATGCGGCGGATTGGCCGCCTGTTACATAAAAACATTGGCCAGTTTTAGTGTTTTCGGGCTTGAGCACGGACGTACCAGAGCAGGCAGTTTTAACAGGCGCCGGCAGATGGGCGAAGCCCTTGGAACATCGGGCTTTGCGCCGCCCCAGCGTTTGTAGATCGGGTGCAGAGCTGTCTGATTTGAGGCGGTTACGCTGGCAGATTTTGCCGCTTTTATTGAGAAACGCTTTCGATAACTTGCGCAACTTTTGCAAAAATGGCGATGGATTGTTGCTCTGAGTGATAAAAATTATTTCGGGATAAGACATGGTGTATAGGGCGCTACCTATCTACAATCGCCCGCACTGAATTCCCGACGCTGTTCAGCCTTTATCAAGGAACTGATCAGGAGGTCGGGTGTCGAGCGAGCCGCGAGGCTTTCGAGACACCCTGGTGTCGGTGCCTTTCCAATTTTCCGCACCAAATGGAATTGGTCTGTAACAAGGCCTTTGACCACGAATTCGAATAAGAACTGAACGCTGTCCCAAGGTTTTGTCGAGCGTCAGACGCGCGACGGGCGGCCCTTATTCAATCCAAAGAAAATGCCAACCCTTGGCAGGGTGAAGTGTTGGCGATCAAAACCCAACTGCATTGCGCAAGCTGCTTTAGAGGTCGTGAGATGAGTAAAAACAGGTACCCCAGATTACTAGGCCTAGTGCCGCTGCTCGGCACGTTGTTGCTGGGAGGCTGCAACATGACCTTGCTCAATCCAACGGGCCAGGTCGGCCTGGAACAGCGCAACCTGATCATCACCGCCACGCTGCTGATGCTGTTGGTCGTCGTGCCGGTCATCGTCATGACCTTCCTGTTTGCCTGGAAGTACCGCGCTTCGAACAAGAACGCCGTCTACACGCCGAAGTGGTCGCACTCGACCAAGATCGAAGTGGCCGTATGGACCATCCCGGTGCTGATCATCATCGCCCTGGGCTACATCACTTACATCTCGACTCACGAGCTGGACCCGTATCGTCCGATCGAGTCTGACGTCAAGCCGGTGACCATCGAAGTCGTCGCGCTGGACTGGAAGTGGCTGTTCATCTACCCGGAACAAGGCATTGCCACGGTCAACAAGATCGTGTTCCCGGCGCACACGCCAATCAACTTCAAGATCACCTCCGACGCCGTGATGAACTCGTTCTTCATCCCGGGCCTGGGCGGCCAGATCTACGCGATGGCGGGCATGCAGACCAAGCTGCACCTGATCGCTGACCGCAACGCCGAAATGGACGGTATCTCCGCCAACTACAGCGGTGCCGGTTTCACCGGTATGAAATTCAAGGCTATCTCCACCACTCAGGAAGATTTCGACGCCTGGGTAAGTGAAGTCAAGAAGTCGCCTAAACAGCTTGATCAGGCTGAATACGCGGCCCTGGCCAAACCGAGCCAGAACAACCCAGTCGAACTCTACTCGTCGGTCACGCCGAACCAGTTCCAGATCATCGTCGACAAGTACGAAGGTATGAAGCCGGGCAAGCCGCTGAAGCACGAGAAGAAAGAGAAAGAAGTGGCGGCCACGGATATTGACGCGGGTTCGCATTCAGCTGCCGGGGCAGAGGAGTAAACGATGTTTGGTAAATTAAGTTGGGAAGCAGTCCCATTCCACGAGCCGATCGTGATGGTGACCATCGCCATGATCGCCCTCGGTGGTCTGGCGCTGTTCGCTGCGATCACTTACTTCAAGAAGTGGACGTACCTGTGGACCGAGTGGCTGACTTCGGTCGACCACAAGAAAATCGGCGTGATGTACATCATCGTCGCCATGGTCATGCTGCTGCGCGGCTTTGCCGACGCGATCATGATGCGTACCCAGCTGGCCATGGCCACCGAGGGTTCGCCTGGCTACCTGCCACCTGAACACTATGACCAGATCTTCACCGCTCACGGTGTGATCATGATCATCTTCATGGCGATGCCATTCTTCACCGGCCTGATGAACCTTGCAGTGCCGCTGCAGATCGGCGCGCGTGACGTTGCGTTTCCGTTCCTGAACTCCTTGAGCTTCTGGCTGCTGGTGTCCGGCGTTGTGCTGATCAACCTGTCGCTGGGTATCGGTGAATTCGCCAAGACCGGTTGGGTTGCGTATCCGCCGCTGTCGGGTCTGCAATACAGCCCTGGCGTGGGTATGGATTACTACATCTGGGCGCTACAGCTATCCGGATTGGGTACGACGTTAACCGGGGTCAACTTCCTCGCGACCGTACTGAAAATGCGTACCCCTGGCATGAAACTGATGGACATGCCGATCTTCACCTGGACCTGCACCTGGGCAAACGTTCTGATCGTGGCTTCGTTCCCGATCCTGACCGCTACCCTGGCACTGCTGACCCTTGACCGTTACATGGATTTCCACATTTTCACCAATGAACTTGGTGGCAATCCGATGATGTACGTCAACCTGTTCTGGGCGTGGGGTCACCCTGAGGTTTACATCCTGATCCTGCCGGCCTTCGGCATCTTCTCGGAAGTGATCTCGGCCTTCACCGGCAAGAAACTGTTCGGCCACCACTCGATGATCTACGCCTCGGGCGCGATCTCGGTACTGGGCTTCATGGTCTGGCTGCACCACTTCTTCACCATGGGTTCGGGTGCGAGCGTCAACGCCTTCTTCGGTCTGGCGACGATGCTGATTTCCATCCCGACGGGTGTGAAGCTGTTCAACTGGCTGTTCACCATCTACCAGGGCCGTCTGCGCTTCACCAGCCAGGTAATGTGGACTTTGGGCTTCATGGTGACCTTCGCCATCGGCGGCATGACCGGCGTACTGCTGGCCATCCCGGGTGCTGACTTCGTGCTGCACAACAGCCTGTTCGTGATCGCGCACTTCCACAACGTGATCATCGGCGGTGCGGTATTCGGTTACATCGCTGGCTTCGCGTTCTACTTCCCGAAAGCGTTCGGCTTCAAGCTGCACGAAGGCTGGGGTAAAGCAGCGTTCTGGTTCTGGATCTCGGGCTTCTTCGTCGCGTTCATGCCGCTCTATGCACTGGGCTTCATGGGCATGACCCGTCGTCTGAACGCCACCACCAACCCTGAGTGGGTACCGTACCTGTACGTTGCCATGTTCGGTGCGGTGATGATTGCTGTCGGCATCGCCTGCCAACTGATCCAGCTGTACGTCAGTGTGCGCGACCGCAACAAGCCAGAGAACGTTTGCGATCACGGTGACCCGTGGAATGCACACACCCTGGAATGGTCGACCTCGTCGCCACCACCGTTCTACAACTTCGCTGTGCTGCCTAAGGCTGACTGCATCGACCCGTTCACCGAGGCCAAGGAAAACGGTACTGCGTACCAGCGTCCGGCCAAGTACGAGCCGATCCACATGCCGAACAACACCGCCACTGGCGTGGTGATGGGCGCGCTGTTGACCGTCTTCGGTTTCGCGATGATCTGGCACATCTGGTGGCTGGCGATCGCGAGCCTGGTGGGCACCGTCGTTTACTTCGTGATCCACGCTGCACGTGACGACCAGGGCTATATGGTTCCGGTTGAAACGATCGAGCGTATCGAAGCCGAGCAGCACAAGCGTCTGGTCGCGGCAGGGAAAATCCCGGCCAATGCCACCCGTGTTGAAACCTCGTTGGAACAGGCTTAAACCATGTCGAACTTAGTGACCAATGTTGGACACGCCCATGGTGACCATGGGCACGATGACCATCACCACGACTCGGGCGAGATGACCGTATACGGTTTCTGGCTCTACCTGATGACCGACTGCATTCTGTTTGCGTCGATCTTCGCGGTGTACGCAGTACTGGTAAACAACGTTGCCGGTGGCCCGTCGGGCCACGACATCTTCGAACTGCCATACGTGCTGGGCGAAACCGCTCTGCTGTTGTTCAGTTCGATCACCTACGGCTTCGCCATGCTGGCGTTGTACAAGGGCAAGAAGCAGGCGGTCCTGGGCTGGTTGTTCATGACCTTCCTGCTCGGCGCGGGCTTCATCGCCATGGAGATCAACGAGTTCCACCTGCTGATCTCCGAGGGCTTTGGTCCTAGCCGTTCGGGCTTCCTGTCGGCGTTCTTCACCCTGGTCGGTACCCACGGTCTGCACGTTTCGGCCGGTCTGATCTGGATGGGCATCATGATGTATCAGGTCAACAAGCATGGCCTGACGTCGACCAACAAGACCCGTCTGAGCTGCCTGAGCCTGTTCTGGCACTTCCTGGACGTGGTCTGGATCTGCGTCTTCACCGTTGTTTACCTGATGGGGACTCTGTAATGGCTAACGCACACTCCCATGACAGCCACGATGCTGGCCACGGCAGCGTCAAGTCGTACGCCATCGGCTTCATCCTGTCGGTAATCCTGACCGTCATTCCGTTCGGTCTGGTGATGTACCCGACCCTGCCGAAGTCGACGACGCTGGCAATCGTTCTGCTGTTCGCAGTGATCCAGGTGATCGTTCACCTGTATTACTTCCTGCACCTGGACCGTTCCATTGCACAGCGTAACAACGTGATCGCGTTCGTCTTCACGGCGATCGTGATCGTGCTGCTGGTTGGCCTGTCGCTGTGGATCATGTTCAGCATCCACACGTACATGATGGCGAAGTGAGGTAGACCCGATGTCGCTCAAGCACTTTATCCAAATCACCAAACCGGGGATCATTTTCGGTAACGTGCTTTCTGTGGCAGGCGGGTTCTTCCTGGCCTCGAAAGGGCATGTCGATCTGGCGGTGTTTCTGGCCGCCATGATCGGTACTTCCCTGGTCGTGGCCTCCGGTTGCGTGTTCAACAACTGCATCGACCGCGACATCGACCTGAAGATGGAACGCACCAAGAACCGTGTGCTGGTCCAGGGCCTCATCTCCCTGAAACTGGCCCTGGTTTACGCGACCATTCTGGGTGTTCTCGGCGTTGCCTTGTTGTACAAGGTGGCCAACCCGTTGGCTGCCTTGTTCGCAGTAATCGGCTTCATCATCTACGTCGGCTTCTACAGCCTGTACCTCAAGCGCAAGTCGGTTCACGGCACGCTGGTGGGCAGTCTGTCGGGCGCCATGCCGCCAGTGATCGGTTACGTTGCCGTGACCAACAGCTTCGACATGGCCGCACTGACCCTGCTGGTGATGTTCAGCCTGTGGCAGATGCCGCATTCCTACGCCATCGCGATTTTCCGTTTCAATGATTACCTGGCCGCATCGATTCCGGTGCTGCCAGTGAAACGCGGCATTCAAGTGGCGAAGAAGCACATCCTGCTCTACATCCTGGCGTTCCTCGTGGCGACCTTGATGCTGACCTTCAGCGGCTACGCCGGCATGAGCTACCTCGCCGTCGCCGCCGCCATGGGCATGTACTGGCTGTACATGGCCTGGACCGGCTACAAGGCAGTCGATGACACCGTCTGGGCACGTAAGCTGTTCGTGTTCTCGATCTTCACCATCACTGCATTGAGCGTCATGATGTCCCTGGACTTCAAGGTGCCGACAGAGCTGTTGCTGACGTACGCGCCGTAAGGTTGCAGGCTTCAGGAAAAACCCCGCACGTTGAGAGATGTGCGGGGTTTTTTGTTGGTTGAAATATGCTCGTTCGGGGTGCTGCCATTCGCGAGCAGGCTCGCTCCCACAGTTTGCGGTTGCGGCCATTCGGTAAAAGACCTAGATTCGGATCCAACCCCGACAGTAGTAGCTCCAAGCCATCCTTCGGTGCTCGACTGTCTCAACCCGTGCATTGATCAAAAGGCTGGGCGCAATGACCGAACGGATGACCTGCGATGAGCGCTTTATCGCCCTGGCTGAAGAACTCAACTACGACATCTATGGCGAGAACACCGCCGGTGGCAATTACGCGCCGCTGATCCGTCATCACGACGAGCTGTACATCAGCGGGATGGTGCCGCGGGCCAATGGCAAGATTCTCTATCCCGGTCGCGTGGGGCTGGAACTGAACCTCAAGGATGCACAAGCAGCGGCGAGCATCAGCGCCATGCGTTGCCTGGCGCTGATCGTCGATGCGGTCGGTTCGCTGGACAAGATTCGCGCGTTGTTGCGTGTCACGGTGTATGTGAAGTCGACTGCTGACTTTGTCGACCTGAGCGAAGTGGCGAACGGCGCTTCGGATGTGTTCAGCCATGTGCTGGGCGATGCCGGACGGCATACGCGCACGACCATCGGCGTGTATCAGTTGCCGAAGAATGCAGCGATTGAAGTGGACATGATTGCGGCGTTGCATCCTTCGGCTTGAGGGGGGGGTAGCGGTTTGCCCTCACCCTAACCCTCTCCCGGAGGGAGAGGGGACTGACTGAGGGGCTCTCAAGATATACGCCGACCTGAAATACCGAGCCGAACTCAGGTTTGAAAATCACACAAGTCGGCTCCCTCTCCCTCGGGAGAGGGCTGGGGTGAGGGGCGACGATTTTCGCTTCCTCACGAATCACAAGCCGGACAACAAAAAGCCCCGCCTGAATCTCAGCGCGGGGCTTTTTCACAAGCGCTTGGCAGATTACTGCGCCGCGATGCTGTAACCATCAAACGCCGTCTGCTGCTGCAGCGCGGTGATAATGTTCTTGCGGTTCACCGCCTGTTCCGTACCGGCGTTATCGACGAAGGTTTCGCTCTCCAGCTCGGCTTCATCGCCTTCACCGACGAAGGTGAAACCGAGGAATTCCAGTGCCTCACGATCAACATTCAGGCGCGAACGCGGCGTGCGCATTGGCAGGGTCACGCTGGCGCCGTCCTTGCTGATGGTGAAGATTTCCACTTCTTTCTTCTTCGCAGCTTTGCTCTTGCCGCCGCTCGGATTGCTGATCGCCTGATGGGTCTGATTCAGCACTTTCAGCGCCAGGCCATAAACGATTTCCTGAAACGCCGGATCGTCCTTGAAGCTGGACAGAATGCGCCCGATCGAGAACTTGCTGCTCAGGTCTTCCAGCGCGGCAATGTCCGCTGCCTCGGCGTCTTTCAGGCGCTTGAGTTCGCCCATCAGCTCGTACGCCTTGTCGTCATCAAAGCTGTCATGCGCCTGACGGATCGCCGCACGCAATTCGCGGATCTGGTCGCTCTCGCGGGTCGACTGGAACGCGTCCAGGACCATCTCGCTGATGATTTTGGCTTGTGGCAGGTGTTGTGAAAGATTGATGGAGTTTTCGTATTCCGCTTTGGACGACTGGGTGACTACGGATTCAGCGGTGTTGAAATCGGACATTGAAATTTCACTACTTTTTAACTTGAGTTGAGGCGAGAAAGCACGAGGTCTTTTTCAGGCCGACTAATTTAGGGGAGCGGGGCGGCGTTGTCACGGAGCAACGGTCTGGTGGTCGGGATTTTTCCACTGCGCGCTATTTGCGGCGCTGACGTTCCATGGCAATGACTGAGGTCTGGAAGCCCAGACTGGCGAAAAAAGCTTCAGCGCCTTCGCGTCCAGCGCGCAGCACCCAGGTTATGTCCGGGTTGTCACCCATGACGTGCTCCACCAGTGCCCGCCCGATTCCTTTGCGCCGATGCTGGTCATCGACCACCACCATGGACAGATAGCCGTTGGAGACCTCATCGGTAATTGCTCGAGCGAAACCGACAATTTGCTCGCCTAAGAGCGCAACAGCTGTGCGCTGCGAATTGTGAATCAAGCGAGCAAAAGAGTCGGCATCACTGGTGCGATGGCCCCAGCCATGCTGGCCAAGAAACAGCCTTGCTGATTCTGTTTCGCCGGGATGCAAGTCGCGCACGGTAAGGCTGTCGTTCATGGGATATTCAAGTCCTTATCAATTTCCATCGTGATTGATTACGGCCGGCCGACGTCAGGTTTCCCCCACGTACGCATCGCAAACTCAACAAACCGTCTCAGCTTCGGCAATCGATAGCGATCCTGCGCATACAACAGATGCATCGGCCTGCTCGGCGGTTGGTAGTTCGTCATTACCCTGACCAGTTTGCCGTCGCGCAGATCCTGTTCCACCAGCGCGTCGGGCAGCATCATGATGCCCATGCCGTTGCGCGCCGCCTGGTGCAGACCGGCGGAGCTGTTGATCAGCATCGGCCCGCTGACGTCGACGAGGACTTCGCCTTCCGGGCCGCTCAGACGCCAGCGTTTTTCCACCGATTGCCAGTCATCCCCAGCCGGGTAGGCGAAGGACAGGCAATCGTGTTGCTGCAAATCCTGTGGCGTGTGCGGCATGCCGCGCCGCGCGATGTATTCGGGGGAGGCGCAGACCGTCAGGGTGTAGTCGATCAAGGGCCGGGCGATCAGGTTGGATTGGTCGAAATTGCCCAGGCGGAATGCGACATCGAGGCCGTTCTCCAGCAGATCCGGGCGGCTGTTGGTCAGCACCACGTCGAGTTTCACTTGCGGATACAGCAAGGAGTATTCGCTGAGGGCCGGGGTCAGTCGTTCGACTCCGAAGGTCAGTGGCGCAGTGATACGCAGCAAGCCGCGCGGCTCGTCCGACGCTTGTTCAGCAAGGCGTTCGGAGTCGGCCACCAGGCCGAGCACTTCCAGGCAGCGCTGATAATAGACGCTGCCGAATTCGGTCAGGCGCTGGCGGCGCGTGGTGCGTTGCAGCAGTTGCACGCCGAGCCGTTGCTCCAGCGCGCGCAGATGATTGCCCACCATCGTCGTCGACATTTCGCACTTCGCAGCGGCGGCCGTCATGCTGCCGGTTTCCACCACTTTGACGTACACGCCCATCGACTGAAACAAATCCATTATCAAGCCCGGCTTTTAAATGATTGAAGTTTTTCCGAGTTTATCCAGCTCAGGTGGCTAACCATACTGCAAAAACACCGACCTGCAATGGAGTTTCACGTCATGACCGCCGCCCTGATGAACACCTACCAACCACTGGCCCTGAGTTTCACCAAGGGCCTGGGCACGCGTCTGTGGGATCAGGCGGGGCGCGAATATCTGGATGCCGTTGCCGGTGTGGCAGTGACCAATGTCGGCCACTCGCATCCGCGCATCGTCGCGGCGATCAGCGAGCAAGCGGGATTGCTGTTGCACACCTCCAACCTATACAGCATCGACTGGCAACTACAACTGGCCAAACGGCTGACGGCGTTGTCGGGGATGGAGCGCGCGTTCTTCAACAACTCCGGCGCCGAAGCGAACGAGACGGCACTGAAACTGGCGCGCCTTTACGGCTGGCGCAAAGGCATCGAGCAGCCGCTGGTGGTGGTCATGGCCAACGCGTTTCATGGCCGCACCCTCGGCACGCTGTCTGCCAGCGATGGCCCGGCGGTGCGCCTGGGCTTCAACGAACTGCCGGGGGATTTCGTCAAAGTGCCGTTCGGCGATCTCCCGGCGCTGGAGCAAATACAGCGCAAACACGGCGCGCGCATCGTGGCGATTCTGGTCGAACCGATCCAGGGCGAAAGCGGCGTACAAATCGCACCGCCGGGTTATCTCAAAGCCCTGCGCGACCTGTGCAATCGCCACGCGTGGCTGCTGATGCTCGATGAAATCCAGACCGGCATCGGCCGCACCGGGCAGTGGTTCGCCTTTCAGCACGAAGGCATCGTGCCCGATGTCATGACCCTGGCCAAAGGCCTCGGCAATGGCGTGCCGATCGGCGCCTGCCTGGCCCGTGGCCGCGCGGCGGATTTGTTCACCCCGGGCAGCCACGGCAGCACCTTCGGCGGCAATCCGCTGGCCTGCCGGGTCGGCTGCACGGTGCTGGACATCATCGAGGAACAAGGCCTGCTGGAGAATGCGCGGGTGCAGGGCGCACGGCTGCTGGAACGCTTGCGCGCCGAATTGGCAGACAACCCGAACGTGCTGGCAATCCGGGGGCAAGGCCTGATGATCGGTATCGAACTGAAACAACCGGTGCGCGACCTGACGCTGATCGCCGCGCGGGATCATGGCTTGTTGATCAACGTAACTCGTGGCAAGACCATCAGGTTGCTCCCGCCGCTGACGATTGATGAGCGCGAGGTGGGGATGATTGTCAGAGGGGTTGGGCGCGCTCTGATGACTGATTCAGCTCAGGTTCAATAGTGATACCGGCAACTGATGACGCAGATTTCGCCGTCCTCAACCCTGTACACCAGACGATGTTCGGCCGTTATTCGGCGTGACCAGAGGCCGCTCATATTATGTTTGAGCGCCTCTGGTTTACCGACACCCTCAAACGGTTCGCGCTTGATTGCTTTGATCAGAAGATTGATACGCTTGAGCCCAGCCTTGTCGTTTTGCTGAAACCACAAATAGTCTTCCCAGCCTGTGGGCGTGAACTCGATTTTCATTCTTCGATCAATTGCCTGACTTTGGCTTTGCCGGCGCGCAACTCAACGATGGATTTCATCAGCCTTTCGGCGTTGGCAGGGGAGCGAAGCAAGTAGGCTGTTTCTTCCAACGCGTTGTATTCGGCCAAAGACATCATCACTACGGGTTCACCTTTCTGCCGAGTGACCAATAGCGGCGCACGATCTTCATTGACACGGTCCATCGTCTCGGCCAAATGCGCACGGGCGGTGGTGTAGTTGATGGTTTGCATATTGAAGTCCTCGCTGGATGCAGAGAACGTACAGAAATGAGTACAGGATGACAAGTCGACACCTACCAGTGGTTGTGTCGCAGCAGGGCTGACTGCGACTTCAATCAGTATCGCTCAGGAATATTCGAGACGTTTCTGAGAAGGTTGTAATCCTCCTCGCTCCTGTTCAGTGTCGCGAAGCCCTTATCTCGTCATACCGTGCCCTAGCCGATGTAGGAAATGGTTACTGCTTCAATCCAGCCCATCCCCCAACTCCGGCGCCAGCATCCTCGTCTTCATCGCCCCATTCGAGTTGTGCTGAACAATCTCGCTCGGCTGCCCCTGTTCATTGAAAAACACCTGTCCGATCCCCGCCGAATTCCACAACCGTTCCCCGGCCTCGGCATGTTCCGGCGTATACGGGACGATGCGCATCAGGCGGCGTTTGGTGAACCAGTTCAACGGTGAGCGTGGTGAGTAGAGCCAGCGGTTGAGGCGGTCGAACCATTCCAGCAGCGTTGGTGGGAATTCATTCTTGATGCCGCTGCTGGTGATCTGCCAGATCCGGGGGCCGGCTTTGCGGTGGCGGATCAGGACTTCGTAGACGAAGGAATAATGCACATCGCCGGATAGCACCACGTAGTTCCCCGGTGTGCGCGAGTGTCGGAAAATGTTCAGGATCACCTGCGCCGCGCCGCGATGGGCCATCCAGTTTTCCGCGTCGACCAGCAGCGGGTAACCGCACCAGCTGAACACCTTCTGCACGGTTTCAATCAGCTTCACGCCGAAGATCGGCGCCGGCGACACGATGATTGCCGACGGGTGATCGAGCAGTTCCTGTTGCAGTTCGCTCAAGGCTTCCCAGTCGAGCAGGCCCGATGGTTGCTTGAGGGCCATCTCGCTGCGCCACCGCCGGGTGCGCGTGTCGATCACCACCAGTGCCGGACTGCTCGGCAGCACGAAATGCCACTGTTGAAAGCGCAGCAACTGATCAATCAGATCGTCCTGCACCGGCATGTCCAGATAGCCGTCATCACCGCTGGCACTCAGTTGCGCGGTCTGCTCCAGTACGTCCTTGAAGGCATCCGGATTGTTGCCCCAGCCCTGACACAACAAATAGGCAATCAGCGCATTGCCGATGATGCGTTTGGAGAACGGATGGCCGTAGGCGGTTTCTTCCCATTGCGCGGAGAGATTCCAGTCATCGGTGATGTCGTGATCATCGAAAATCATCAGGCTCGGCAGATGCGCCAGCGCCCGCGCGACGTTGCCCAGGCCCGCCTTGAAGGCATCGATGCGCGTCTGCTCGAGGTTGTAGCGCTTGCGGCGTTCCGGCGTCAGCGTCGGCGCGCTCGGATTGATCAGCGACCACGGCGTCGGCGACCACACCAGCATGTACATGGCCATGACTTCGGCGAACGTCACCAGGTGATTGTCGGCACTGCTGCTGGTGAAAATCGGCTTACGCGCGCCACCGAAAAATCGCTCGCGCAAGGTCTCGTTGCTCTCCAGCGCCGGTAACAAATCCGCACGGTGGTAGTAGCTTGCCGGGTGTTGATAGAGCTTGGCGCTGTCGCTGACCACGGCACCGTCAAGGTGCTCATCGAACAGACCGAGACGCTCGATCAAGGCATGAATCGCCCGCAGCATCGGCCCGGCAACATCGTCGGCATACACCTGATCACCGCTCATCATCAGCAACGCCGGACGTTGCTGCGCATCGGTTTCGTCGGCCAGCAATTGATCGACGCAGAGCAAACCGTCGGTTGCCGGATGATGCGGCTTGCGGCAGGAACCGTGGAGCAATTGATCGATCCGCGAACGCACGACGAGGTTCGCGCAGGTGGCGCCGGGATAAAGCAGGTGCGGTGCCCACTCAGCCATACCGATGGCGTCATCGATCAGCAGGTCGTAATCGATAAACGTGTCGCAGGGCAGGGCGCATTCAAGTTGGACGTCGATCAGATGCACGAACGCATGACGGCCTACGGCAATGACCGTGCATTTCTCCGAGTCGAGCGGAATATCTCCTACACCTTGCAGGCGCAAGGTCAGCGACAGTTCACGCGAGCCCACCAGCCACAGCACCAGGCGCGTCGACTCCAGCCGCCGCAGCAGCGGGCCGGCCAGGACAGGAGGCAGCGAGATCAGGTTATCGGATGTTGAAAACATTGAGGATAAAGTTCAAGGCGCACAGGCCGGCGATGATAGCGCAGCCGGCGCCTTGATCCCTTAAATGAGTCTTAAGAGTCGACCTTTTTCAACTTCAGGCCGAGCAGTCGCCATGCGGCCTTGTCAGGATTGTTGCCGTCCACTTGCTGAACTGAACAATCGTAGGCATAGGAGACATCGTCGCCCAACATGTTGCGAGCGGTCAGGGTGCCGTCAATGCTGTAAGTCTGATCTTTGAACCGATGGCTGCTGGCGCTCTCGGCACCTGCGACGGAAGTCGCTGCTGCAAAACGCATGGCGCGCTTTATGAAGGGCTCGCACATCATGAACGCCATCAACGATCTGTCCGCATTCGCATTGCTGCCCGCCAGCCGGCGCGACACGACAAAGTCATTGCCCATGATGTCCTTGAAATCCCTTTCGAGCAGCGAAGAGGGCAGGCGTTCGCTGTAGTTCGGCAACAGCGCGGACTCGGGCGGAGAGGGCTCGTTCTGAGGTGCGCTGGCGACATAGTCGACAAGGTTATCGGAGGTATCCGGCGTGGAGGCGATCACTGGCATCAACCTGGACACGGTTTGTGTAACGGGCGCGGGGGAAGAAGAAGAGATTTCAGCCTCGTCGCTTTGCGTTGGTTCCACAGGGGAGCGCGGCGCCAGAGGGAATAAGGCGAGGGTGATCGACAGTACCACTAGGGCGACGATGAACCCGGCCAGAACACCAGCGAACGTGCCAAAGAACAGGTTCCAGCTGCCGCGGTTTTTCATCACCCAGCGCCACATGAGGCCCCAGACGAGCAAAAACAACAGGAAATACAGAAACTCCATTTGATCCTTTTCCTCAAACCTTGAAATTCTTTAGACGACACACGAATCATTCCAACAGGGCTGCACGATAGCAAACCTGTTGGTCCGCCCTATCAGGCACTCAAAGGAATGAACCGAGTGAGCAGCATCAGCGTATCGAAACCAGCAAAAATGCCAAAAGCAGCGCCAATGATATGGCGTGTCAACTTGCTCGTGGGGCGTTTGCGTTGCACCACCCAAATCCAAACGCCGGCGAACGCGCCAAGGCTGCTGAGCACCATCAGCAGGGATCGCACAACGTGTGGCGACGATTGCATGCTTGTGTCGCCCACGAAACCCTCGTACACCGCTTTCACTACCAAGCCGACAACCCAACCAGCGAAACACCCGGCGAGGTTGGCCGTCACCAGGTTCCAATCACCTCGTTCGCCTACGACCCATACCCACGTTACGACCAGAGCTAGTACAAAAAGCCACCCGTCCATTGCAATCCACTCCAGAAAAACGCTTTGATCGGGCAGGCGCCAGTGCCTCTCGAAAGATTTGGGCGCAAGATAACAAAATACTGGCATCGCGCCACTTTCGCATTAAGGGCGCGTCATTGAGCCAAAGCTTTACCGGGAGTTTTTTACTCAGAGGATGGACAGATGATCGACTTCAACAACAAAGGCTTCTTCAAACTCAAGCAGAACGACGAATACGCCGAGCGCGTCACTGCGCTGCTACTGGAAGGTGAACAAGTCATCGATTCCTACAAAGCCATGCGCGACGGTGTGGTCTTCACCAACAAACGCATCATTGCCGTCAACGTCCAAGGTATCACCGGCAGCAAAAAGGACTTCACCTCCCTGCCATACAAAAACATCGTCGCCTACTCCGTGGAAACCTCGGGCACGTTCGACTTGGATTCCGAGCTGGAAATCTACTTTTCGTCGCTGGGCAAAGTGAAATTCGAATTCACCGGCAAGACCTCGATGGTGGAAATTTCCAAGTACATCTCGAGCTATCTGCTGTAAGCATCGATTGCGCGGCACTCAAAGAATGTCGCGCAGATACCCCTTCAGCGCGAGCAGCGGCTGACCCAGCTGCTCCACCGACCGCGCCTGAGCCAACTCCGCCGACAACTTGCGCAACTCCCGCCCCAACGGCTTCTCGACCCCACCAAGCGCATCCAGCGCCAGGTTCAGGCATTCGTTCATCTTGAACTGAATGGCCTCGACATCGCCGCGTTTCACCAGTAACTCGAAGACGTCTTTCTGGTAATCGCCCATGACCATGTCATCGCGCAGGATCGGGCTCAGGCCCTCTTCTTCGTAGGCAAGTTTGAGGGAGAAGAGGGCGACGGTTTCCAGTGAGGTTTCCATGGGGATGTCTGTCAGTGAAGTGAAGGGTTTGAAACCAATGCGCGAAAGGCCAGAGGAGGTTTGCCGTGCGGGCGTGATTATACGGGCGGGGATCGCATGCGAGGCAACCAGCAATCGGGCATCTAAAACCTACAAGCTCGCGCAGCATTGACATCCACTTTGATACGACGCTTTGATTACAAACACTGAACATCAGCGGAGTGACCATCATGTAATACGACATGAAACTGATCGACGACGCCGTCCTTGCTCTCCTGGCTGCCTATAGCTCCGACGACGGCAATGCGTGGAAGGGCTATGACTTCGAAATCATGAACCGCTTGCACGAGCAGGGTTTGATCAGTAATCCGGTGAACCGGAACAAATCGATATGGTTGACGAAGGAAGGGATGGAGCGGGGGCGGGAGATTGCTGAGCGGATGTTTGCAGTCAAGGAGTAGGGAGGAGCCGCGTCCCATTCTGAAACTTGAGTTGATGGCAAGGTAGAAAACGCCAGCGAAGTACCAACCGCGTTAACCCAAGCAACAGGTAGCGCGGTCTGGTGATCGAGCACTTTTTTGAATGATCGGATGCGGCCGTCCAGGCTGAATTTCGTGATAGGTTTATCTTTCGAAAAGGATTTTTTTGACAGGAGTCATCCATGGCTAACCCAGCCGCTCGTAAAAGCGATCCCTCCAGCTGTCCTGTTCCAGGGCACGGAACGAACCCCATCGCGACAGGTTCGCCTGACGTTTTCTTCGATGGTTTGCCCGCAACTCGCCTGCCGGTGGTATTGCAGGCGAAGCGGTAGCGAGTTCACTGGATGAAGAGTTAGAGGAGCTCACACATTGGGACATCTTCTGACCGAGCCACAACTGACAAAAGTTAGAGCCGCTCTTTCCGAGCCATTCAATGATTTTCCCGTGGAATATGATTATTTGGCGAATAAGGTGAGAGGTGTCGACCCTGAAATCCTTTACTCAATTCTTTATTCAGAGGTCGCGCCGGTGTGCTTTACCAATCTCGTTGCACCTGTGCCTCCGATATGGACGGGTTTCGACCCCGACATACTCAGAAAATCGATTGAGGAAAGGCTGGCAGCTAGAGAGCGAAACTGGTTTCGTCGCCAGTTCGATAAAGTGCTGGTTCGTTGGTTGAAGTACAACTACGCGTACATCTGGGAGGAAATCGAAAGTAGGCTTTGAGCTCGAACTAGCCGGGATCAGGCGATTATGACAGGGCGTTTGGCAAAACCTGCGGCACGTAACCGATCCGGCCAGTTCCCCAGCGTCAGGACATGGAGTCAGAGCAATTACTGCAGGTTCGATTGAGGTTTTTTGATGGGCTTGTTGCCCTAGACGGTTGGGCATTAGGCTAGCCGGTGGCGCGTTGGCCCCGGCGCCGCAAGAGTGAAAAGCTGGTTGCCCTGATTGTTTTGGAAAAAAGACAAAAACAACCCTCCACTTTCCACCAGACGAAAAAAAGGCCCTGCTTTCGCAAGACCTTTTTCTCTGTGTTGGTGCCCGAGGGAGACTCGCTTGTTCCAGATATCCTGTGGTCTGTAGAGGATTCCGAAAGTTTGGGATACAAGCTGGGATACACGGTTTGCTCTGTTAGCCTTCTCATCCTTTCGCCGGGCTGTATCGACGACTGATTGCGACCTACAGTTTCTGTATAGGGAAGTCGGGTTGTAGCAAATCAGCTATCGAAACCAAGAGCTCATCGATCGTCCACGGTTTCTGAAGGTAGACCGTAGGAGCAGACACTGTTGCAGGCAAGAGTTCGTAACCGGACATCAATAATGTTTTGACGGACGGCCACTTTTCTCTGACCAGTCGAATAAGCTCCATCCCGTTGAGCTGGCCCGGCACGCCGTAGTCAGCGATCACAAGGCAGCAGAGCTTGCTTGATTGCAAGAGATACACCAGCGCGTCATCGGCTGACTCAAACGTGACGGCCTCCGCGCCTAACTCCTCCACGATGTGTTGGGTAATCCTACGCAGAGTCGGATCGTCCTCGATGATCAATATCTCACCATCGATTCGTCTCATTCCTTCCCAGTTTGCGATCATAGATGGCCTTATCATCGCCTTAGGCGGACGAACGTGAAGGTGAAGTCTAGCGCCAAACTGCCTCGCTTGTTTTCCGAACCTTTGGCAATGAGCAAAACGGGTCCGGATCGCCTGGCGATTGAAAAATAGCCGGGGGCCCCTGGCGATATTGAGTAGACACGGGGTCGGAAACCCGCAGGACTGCGTTAGTGGAAGGTTTTCAAAGTTACTGAAATTTCAGCCATTGAAATCGAAAGAATTCTGCTGAAAAGAGGCCATCGTTACCGCATCGGTAATGATGGCCTTTTGTGTTGATGATTATGGACACCTTGGGCCGTCAACCGAGTCAACCTGTCAACCAATGTAAAAAAATCAGCCACTACCAAGATCGCGCGGGTTTTGTGCCCCGTGCCATTCAGAAATGCCCAGGGGCCCCGGCGACTTCTCAACACCTTGTGCAATTGCACTGGTGAACTGTGTGTTCACCCGATTCACCTGTTCACTAAGCTGCGCACCTGTCCGCTAACAAAGTCCGGCGGGTTTCCGACCCCGTGGGGGGCATATTCCCTCAGGGGCCCCCGCCCCCGCTCTCGCTGGAGTATTCATCGCGGTGGGAGCTTTGATTATGGGGGGCGGGGGCAGATAGCTAACAAATGTCGTGTTACAGGTGTTACTGGTGTAACAAGATGTCGCAAGTCATTGAATTTAAAAGATAAACTATGAGTAACACGTGTCAGGAGCAATCCCGATATTCGGTGTAACAACTCGGATCGGTGTAACATATCGGTCGACAGCAGAGAGGAACAAAGCTCGACTTTTGAGGGGCTTCCGATCAGCGATATGCGCTCACCTCCAACGGCCGTTGATAAGGTGACGACCGAGCGTCCAACCCTCACCGATGATAGGATGCGTTCCAAAATGGCGGCTCTGACTACATCGAGCCTTGCTAAGCAAATTTTACAAACGATCAAACAAACGGAAAAAACCTTGCCAGCTTCTTTTGAGTGCTTCGCTAGAGCAAACGGGAATGAATAAATTCGTCCAGTGGCGAGGTAAGGGGTATCCGTTTTCCACTGATGCCATCCTTGACAGCTTACTCGCCAACTTCATAAATTCGGGAGAGGCTCAGGAGGTCTCCTTCCGAGAGCTCGTGCCATGGATGAAGGTCGGAGAGCGTGCGACGCACTACATTCATAGTTACCCAGCGAAGCTCTTGCCGCACATTGCGCATTTCTTCTTGGCGTCAGATCGGGTCTGCCCCCTAGCAGGTCGGGTGCTTGACCCTTTCTCAGGTACAGGAACAGTTGCGTTAGAGGCAATGCTATCCGGTCGTGAAGCGTTCTATGCTGATGCTAATCCATTAGCGCGTTTGATAACCTCAGTAAAGACGACCCTTGTTAGTGAAGAGAATCTTAACGAGGCGTTCAAACAGTGCCTTTCAGACTTCAAAAAAAATCGTACTCGATCTCATCCTGAAATCGTAAATATCGAGCACTGGTACACTCCTCAAACCATCAAGCATCTTAGTCGACTTAAAGCAGCTATAGGCAATCAACCTAATGGCATAATCAAAGACTTTCTTCTGGTTACGTTTTCATCGATTACAAGAAAAAGCAGTTTGGCGGATCCACGATTATCCGTCCCAGTAAAAATCAAAGACTATCCAGGTCGAAGGGATCGTAAGTCTACAAGCGTAATTGATCTTTTCTCGGAACAGTTCGAATCAAACCTAAAACGCATGCGCGAATTGTCCGCCATGGACAGCGGCACGCATAGACCCTGTCTGGCGGGAAGAGATGCGCGCAGATTAGTTGTTGAGTCGGGACAGCCCTTAGCTTCTAGCTCTATAGACCTAGTGATAACTTCTCCGCCGTATGCGGGAGCGCAGAAGTACATTAGGGCGACTAGTCTTAACTTAGGCTGGCTAGAATTTGCGAAGCCTTGCGAGCTTCGCGGTCTTGAAGACCAAAATATTGGTAGAGAGCATATACCAAAGCAGAAATACATGAGCTTTTCGAGTACCGGCATAAAAGAAGCTGATAAAATCTTAAAAAACGTATACGAAGTAAACCCTCTGCGAGCATCTATCGCCTCCACCTATTTGATCGAGATGCGACAGGCTCTGACAGAAGTATTTAGAGTTTTGAAGCCAGGCGGACAACTTGTCTTGGTGATTGGGAATAATATCGTATGCGGGCATGAGTTTATGTCTTCAGATTATTTGCTAGAGATTTGTGAAAGTTTGGGTATGGAGCTAAGGCTGAAGCTGATCGACTCGATCAAATCAAGAGGTTTGATGACCAAGCGTAACAAAACCGCCAGTCTTATAACTCGTGAGTGGGTCTTGGTTTTGAGGAAGATTATTTAATGGAACTAAAAGACATACTAAAGCGTAAGATTGAAATTCTTTCTCAGCAAGCTTGGGACTCTCGCCTCACTTGGCCCGATGTTGAAGCTTGGCTAGAAAATTTTAATGGCCAGTTCAAAGATGAAAGCAATGAGAGGTTGCACGCATTACACCTGCTTTCACAAGTTAACTATTTCGGACTTGATTTGCTTAGGGAGATGCTTAAGTGTGTATACCAGACACTATACCGACACCCAATAACATCTCAAATACGTCGTGCTAATAACGATACTTTAGATCCCGGAATTATCGAGCCCCTTTTTTTAGAAGAGCGCCTCAAGACCCGATTCGTCGGGGTAGGCAATCCTTCAGAAAGCGGCCCTCATCTTCTTTACTATTTCAGGCAGATAAATAATCTAGGGAAGGATTTGTTTATTGATAGCGGTGATATTTTTAAATTGTCCCGTGACAGTCAAGGGCAAATTCAAATTTCGCAGCAGGATAAAAGTATAAAGCGCTATGTATTTATTGATGATTTGCTAGGATCTGGCTCGCAAATTGAACAATATCTCTCGCACAAACTTGAAGAGATTCGCCGCTTTCCAGGTGTCGAATGTCACTACTACGCTTTATTTGCTACGACTAAAGGTTTGAAGACCGCAAGAAAGCCAGAATACTTTGGGGATAACGTTTCTTGCGTATTTGAGTTGGATGAAACATTTAAATGTTTTTCACCGAATGCAAGGGCATTTGCTAACCTTCCCAATGGTTTAGACAAGCAAAGTGCGCAAGATGTCGCTGCTGGATACGGCGCTAAGCTACTCCCTAGCGATCATGTTTTAGGCTATAAAAATGGTCAGCTGCTACTTTCATTTTTGCACAACACCCCTGATAACTCTTTACCAATTATGTGGTTCGATAATCCACTATCAACCTCTTGGGTGCCGATTTTCAAACGATTCGATAAAAAATACGGAGTGTGATCGTGGAAAATAATACTAATCCATTTGATCTTATTCGGGCTGCTGACTATTCCGACCTCCAGATAAAAGATTTTTGGGTTGATTTTAAGGGGCAAGAACTACAGGCTTTGCTCGAACCAACCTCGATTACGTCAATGCATATTCTCGGAGGTAAGGGGAGCGGTAAGACCCACCTGATGCGATATTGCTCCTACCCCGTGCAAAAACTTCGATTTCCCGATAATTCAATAAAAGGTCTGATAAGCGAAGGCTATATCGGGATTTTCCTCCGTGCTAACACTCTAGATACGGGGAAATTCTCTGGGAAAGGCCAAGACGGAGAAAAGTGGGGGACGCTGTTTAATTATTATTTTGAGCTAAGATTGGTTGAGAACTTGATACTTACCTTGATAGATTTATCAAAGTTCGATCACAAATTAATGCTTGAGCTCAACTCCTTGGTCGGCGATGTGTTGTTGCTGCTGGACGAGCTGCCAACCCAAAAACCAGATACCCTAACTAGTCTTTTGGATTTTATAGTTTCCCTTCGGAAAGCTGTCGACCTGAGTGTAAATAACTGTGTATTCACTAGATCGCTCAATGTAAATATACTGTTAAGTCCTGGGTCTTTGCTCTTTGGCGTGCCGGCGCTCGTAACGAAGCGAATAAAGATATTCGAGAAGCTTCGATTTATATATTTGGTAGATGAAGTTGAGAACTTAACCGAAGATCAACAAAAGTTTTTGAATACGCTAATTCGTCATTCAATGGACCCTTGCAGCTTTAGGCTTGGTGCTCGATTGTACGGTATCAAGACCCTTGCTAATTACGGTACTGAAGAAGAAAACAAAGAAGGCTCAGAGTTTAAGGCGTTGTATTTGGATCAAATTCTAAGGTCTAAGGGGGAAGCGTTCAAAGAGTTTTCAAGAGAGTTATGCGCCAAGCGTTTAGAAGACGGTGGTTTCGCGAACAAACCGGGTGAACAAAAACTTAAGGGGGTGCTGCAGAGTCTTTTTGAAGCGTATAGTTCGGACGATTACTATCGTAGTCACACTAAAGAGTTAGTCGGAATAGCCAAGTCATCCGACCGCCCGTACTTTAAGAGGCTTCGTGATCAGCTTCATTCGAAAGGTACAAATAATGCCGTGGCAACTGCTTCTGACGCTAAAAGAATAGTCTCTTTGCTCAGCATCTATGAGCATCCCCTGGTTGAGAAAGTTAACATTTTCATGCTTTACCAAGACTGGTATCGCGGAAAAGACCTGATTAAGTCAGCGGAATTAATTTCCGAAGAATGCAAAGGTTTTCTTGCTGGTGAGCCCGGTCGGCACAAAACTTTATACGGGCACTTCGCTATAGATTTGTTGGCTCAGTTATATCGAGATTACAAACAGTCACCGACTCCTATGTATGCTGGATTCGACTCGTTCGTCAGGATGTCAGCCTGTGTACCAAGAAATCTGTTGGTAATACTGCAAAATGTTTACAAATGGGCATCGTTCAATGGTGATCGCCCATTCCGAGAGGGGCCTATTCCAATCCTGACTCAAGCTGAAGCTGTCATACAAAGTGCCGGGTTTTTCTTTGACGAAGACGCTAGGCCAGGTGCGGACGTTCCTAACGTTCAGCGTGCAGTAGAACGTTTGGCTGAATATCTCCGCGAGGTGCGCTTCTCCTCCAAACCAGTTGAGGTATCTCCATTAGCCTTCAGTTTGGATGTGTCTAAGCTGTCAGAAGCCGCCAAATACAATCTCAAACGAGCAGAGAATTGGTCATATATTTTCCGCCATCCTAAAGGCCGTCCCAACGCAAACTCCAAGCGCGTCGATGAAAAATATCAACTCAACCCTATGCTGTCGCCGAAGTGGGATCTACCCGTATCTGTTCGCGGAGATGTCCGCTTGCCCCACAGCGTAGCGGAAGCCATATTCGGTACGCTTGACAGCTCAGGCTTTCAAAAGGAGTTGAACGAGGCAACCTTAGGTATGAAGGCTCCTAATTTTGGCAAGTCGAGAGCTCAGTTAAATCGTCCACATATGGAAGAGCTATTCACCAACGGTACTCTTTCACTGAATTTTGGTGACGATGATGCGATTTGATTACTTTTATAAAACTCGCCTGCCCATAGAAGGAAGCTGGCCGCTCGACGCCCAGTATGATGTATTCATTTCTGCATATAATTTGAGCGATCGAATTGGAGTCGTGTTCGATAAATGTCAAGCGCCGCTAAAGCTATGGCTAATTTTTCCACAATACCAGTTTAACGAATCTGAGTACCCCGAAAGCGGAGAGGTGTTCTATTCGTCGCAGATGGAAGAGTCTGAGTTTTTAAACGAGTTTTTTCAGAAGTATGCTGGGTCTCTGGCAGGCAAGCGACTGTGCATTGATATAACCGGATTTATGCGGCCCCACTTATTATTTCTGATCAAGTTGCTACAATATTATGGTCTTCTGAAATTTGACGCAATTTATTCTGAACCTGTTCGATATCAGAAAAAAGACGATACCAATTTTTCTGCGGGTCCCGTAACGCTAGTTCGATCAATCGCCGGATTTGAAGGTGAGCCTAACAATGAAAGCTCAAACGATATTCTGCTCCTCGGTATTGGCTATGATCACGAACTGCTCAAGCAAGTGGCTGAGCATAAAGACTTCGCAAATATAGTTACATTGTGGGGGTTTCCTTCTCTTAGAGCAGATATGTATCAGGAGAGTGTTGTTCGGGCTAGTAAGGCTCCAGAAGCAGCCTTTCCGACGGGGAGAGGTAAGCAACGATATTATGCTCCCGTCAACGATCCATTCTCTACCGCTGAGCGAATCCACGAAGTAGTGCAGGCGGAGTCGTTAAAAAAGCCCATCACGAATTTGTATTTGAGCCCTCTTTCCACTAAGGCGCAAGCACTAGGCTTTGCTTTATATTACCTCTATGCAAAAAATAATGCTTCGAGCATAGTATTCCCTTTTGCTAATGGCTATGAACAAGAAACATCTATAGGTACCGCAGAAATATGGAAATATTCAATAGAGCTACCAGTATGGACGATTTAAGATAAGTTAGCGGTGGCAGTACTGAAGTGCCGATGAAAGTTACAGGGACTGCCATCACTGGTTTTTTTAAGAAAGAGGGCGCTAATCTGGTAGTCCTGAGGGTGTCCGCGTCACTCCGAAAAAGGGCACCGCATGGGCCCTTTTTCAGGCGAAGCAGATTTACTTCTTCAGCCATCCTTCGACGACATTGGCTCCGTGTTTCGCTTTCCACTCTTTCAAAGCCTTGTGATTCCCACCTTTGGTTTCGATCACCTCACCAGTACTCGGATTTTCGTAGACCTTGAGTTCGCGTGGTTTGCGTCTACCGGCAGCCGGAGCTGCTGTTTGATGCCGCGCCGTGCTGTGCGGCTCCAGAATGTTGATGATGTGTTTCAGGCTAAACCCGTAGTTTTCGAGCAGCTTGCGCAGTTTGGTTTCGAACTCGATTTCTTTCTTCAAACCATCATCACCTTTCAGTGCTTCCAGGGCCTGGAGCTGCTCGGCGAGGTGTTTTTCGAGCTGACGGTATTCTGCGAGTTTGGACATGTTGTTTCCCTTCTTTAGTTCGGTTATACGTGCTTGCTTATTGGATGTTAGTGCTCGTTACAAGTTCAGCGCTGTTTCCGGCGATCCAGCTGACTTTCAATATGCGCCATTTCCGATTTAATCGCGTTGATGGTTAGCTTTTGTATCGGACTGGATTTTCCCGTCCCTGCGTTGATGGTCTTCAGTAGCGCATTGAGATGTGCCTTCCGAGTTTTGAGCGTGTCACACCAACTGGTGCTGTTCTGTATTGACTTGTTCATTATGTTCATCCTTGCGTGGTTCTTGGCTGCTCATGTCTTCGGGCTGCTGAGGTACCGGTAGGCCATCGAGCTGGATTAAGTCCCTCGCGCGATAATGGCGGGAGCGAGCTGATAGCTCTTCCCACGTCCAATTCCCAAAGTTCTCACCTTGCTCTGGAACGGCGAGCTTCATAAGTCCAATCTGGTCACGGCCAATCAGGTTGTAATTCGCCCAAAGTTTTCCTCCCACCTCGAACAATGTTTTTGCGGCCTCGTTCCACTGCTCTTCAAGTACTGTCTGCGAAAGCAACAAGGCGGTTCGCTCAATCTCTTTATGCTTTATCAATGCTTCCGCGATGTATTTGTCTACGGTGACCAGCTCTTGCTCCAAGGCTGTCATGATCAGGTGTTGGCGACGATTGTGTTCGGTGGCCACCGTGAGGTTCTTCGCCGCCTTTTGCGCATCGGTGTTGGCGGTCTTCTCGCCTTCGATATCACCCCAAGCGACTGCCTGCGCGTAAGCTGTGGCAGCGTCCGTTTCGGCCTGACGAGCTTTCGCCATGTCCTCTTCCGCCTGCTGCTGAATCTGCTCCAAGCGGGTGCTGAGGCTTTGGCGCTTCTCCTTCAGCTCCTGTTCATCAGCGGTCCAGTTATCCATCGCTTCGATGTACCCCGCCATCAGGGAATCGCAGTTGGCGAGGTTCTCGCGGCGACTGATCTTCCTGTCCAAAAGGTCGGCGTTGTTTTTGCGCGAATCGAAATTCCGTTTCAGCTCGTTGTATTTATCGCGCAGTTCGCGTTCCTGAGTTGGCTCGATGGCTTCCTCGCTTTCCAGCAGGGTCTCAAGAGGCAGCAGTTGAGCATGCAGTTGATCGGCCTCGCTCAGCAGTTGGTCGCGACGGTCTTTCAGGGCTTGAATCTCATTCATGTGGTTAGTCTCTGTTCAATTCGGTTGAGGGGTGGTTTAGTGGCTGGCGAGGCCGGGAATAAGCCGGCGCTACCTCGATCAGCAGAGATGCCCTCAGGCAGCCCGAGCCTCGCTCTCATCCATTCCCGGAATCGTCTTCACGATGTAGCAACGTTGCGTACCGAGGCCTGGTAACCGGATCAGGCTCGACGCCTTGCCGTCCTTCCCCGGTTCCAGAACACCGCGCTGCAGCAGTTCCTTGTTCACCGCGTTGATGTTCATGCCTCGGAAGATTTCCGAGCGCCATAACTCGGGGAGCACGTAGTAGGTGTTGGTTGTGTGCAGGGAATCACCAAGACCGTGCTCCAACGTCTTACGAAAACCGAGTCGGTCGATGGTGCGCGGACCGTGTTCGTCGATCTTCGCCGCCGTCGACTCCCAACGCGTAAAGCGGCTCTCACCGAAGCGCTCGATGATCTGTCTAAGTCGCGCCACGATTGCATCGCCCTCGAAGTTGCCGGCGCCGCCACGCTCGTTCATCCATGCGTTGAGGCACACGCGAGCAGCGATGGTGGCGGTCCCGTCGGGCCAGCCTGTGATCCCCATCGCGGTTGCCAACTCGCCCGCTGCAGCGGCGAGACCGAAGCGAGCGGCGGCACGGTGCGCTTGTCCACTGGCCGACGCCGGTAACGACTGGGCGATAAAACCTTCCAGCGTGCGGCGCAGGATGGCTGCCCAGCCGTGACGCTTACCGGGTTCACACAGCGCGGTAAGGAAGGCTGTGAGCGGCGTGCCGTAGTACTTCGCTACGCGTGCTTTGAGCGCGTCGGACAGTGCCGCTGCATCTTCAAAACCGTTGAGCACATCGAACATGCCGAGGCCTTTGCTGGCATCGGCCGGGACAGCAAGCATGCGCACTTCCATACCCGCTTTTAGTTCCTTGTTCGCTTCGGCCATGTGCTGGGCCAACGTCTTCTCGCCGGTGGAGAGAAATAGCAGGCGCCACTCCTGTACCTGTCGGCCAGCTTGGCCTCGATCGTTGGCGCGTGCCTTGCCTGTGCCGTTGCCGAGCATGTACACCGTCTCGCCGATGATGCGCGGGTCGCACATGCCGATTTCATCCAAGACCAGAAGGCCGTCGGAATGCGCGGCGGCGATAGACTCCAGCGCGTTGTCGGTGGAACGCCACGAACGCACCAGTCGCGGTCCGCCGTAGATCGAGGCGGCGACCTGTAAATGGGTGGTCTTGCCGCCGGAGCTGTCGCCGTACAAGTGAAAGCCGCCCGACTCATGACCAAGCATGTGCAACAGCGGCCCCGCGAAGGCCACGCCGACGACAAATGCCAAACGATGATTGCCGACGCACAGCGCGCCGATCTGCTCTTGCCATTGGTCAAGCGTGCCCGCTTCGCTGATTGGCGGAAGTTGCGAACCGGCTTCGTAGAAGTGTAGGTGCTCGCTGTGCGCACCAACCTGCTGCTCGGGCAGTAGAAACGCCGTGTCATGCCAACCTAAACGCGTGACCAGTCGAGCCCGTTGGGCGCTGTCGAAGCCGCCGAGATAACTCTGCAGATCATTGCGTGCATTGCGTCCTGAACGACTTCCTGCAAGCCGTAGGCCCATGTCTACCAGCGGGCCGAGTACGTCTTTGCCGAAGTCACCCGTCATGGTGCGCGCCGGAATGTTCCAGCGTTTCTTGGCGCCGTCGGGATCGTCAAATTCAACCAACAATCCCCAGTTCTGCCCCTTGTCGTCGCGAGTACGGGCGAGGATCTCCAGTGGCGAGCACACCGGACGCGCTTCGCCGTCGTCACCGGCATAAAACACACCTTCGGACGTGAGTCGAAAGCCACCGGGCATCAGATCGGTTTTCGATTTTGTCGGGCGCTTGGCTGCGGGTTTCGTCTTCGCGTCCGGCTTGGCTTCGGTTTGCTCCGGGGATTTTTTTTCCTCTACCAAACCAAACAGCTCGCCGCTGCTTTGCAGCTCGGCGAAATGCGCGGCTGTCCAATTTTTGGTGAGCGCATCGGCAGCGTCATCACCATCATCCCATTGACCACCTTTGGCGAAAGCGGCGCGGCCACTCTTCAGCGTGGGCTTGCGTTTGAACGAGTCCAGAGCGATGAAACGGACCGAGGCGGCGCCGATTTCGCGCAGCTTCTCGGCCACGGTTTTCATGCAAGCTTTGCCGCTGTCGTCGTTGTCAGGCCACAACAGCACATCGCGACCCTTAAGTGGTGTCAGGTCAGCTTTATGCCAAGAGTTCGAACCGTTCGGCCAGCAGGTGGCCACGTGGCTCGGCAGCAGTTTGGCGGCAGCGTCGGCAGCTTTTTCGCCTTCGCATAAAACTACCGGTGCGTCGTTGCGCTGAGCCAATTCATCAAGGCGCAACAACGGGCGTGGATCGGGCAGACCCTGCCAGCGCCATTGCTTGGTTTGGCCATTTGCACGCTCGCACCATGTAAGGGGTGCAAAGACCTTCTTCGGCTTGCCGTCCTCATCGGGAGCGAGGTCGAAGCGGTAGAGCGCCATGAGCGGCTGGCCTTGCGCATCGCGGTAGATCCACACCTTGGACGGTTCGCCGTGCTGCCGATGCTTGGCCGGGCATTTGTTCATGGCCTCAGAGGGGATCGGTTGAATGGCAATCCACTCAGGTGCTTTTATCTTGGCAGGCGCTGTCTTCGCCTGGGCGGCGCCGGGCGACACGTTGAGCAATTCTGCGAGTTGGTTGCAGGCCTCGATGTCGGTGCCGCCGTCCAGATAGCGCACCAGATCAATCAGGTCGCCGCCCTTGTCGCCGGTGGCAAAGTCGGACCATGTGCCTTTGCTCAAACTGATCTTGAGCGAACCGGCGCGCTTGTCGCTGCGGGTTGGATTCGGTGCGGTGTATTCCTTGCCGCCATCGACGCGCTTGCCGTTGGGCAGCCAGTGCGACAAGACACGATCAATGTCTTTAAGCGCGGCGGCCTTCACGTCGGCAAAACTTGGACGTTTGGTATTGCTGTTCGGACGCTGGCTCATGTGTCAGCCCTCGGCAGAAACAGTGCGTCGTTGATGTCATCAATCAGCGCTTTGGCCATCTCGCCAAGGTACAGAGCAGGCCAACTGAAACGCTCACCGCTGTCGCTCATGGCGGCGTCGAAGTTGAGTTGGTTTGCGTGATGCTGCAGCAGGGAAACCATCTCCAGTGCATCCTCGACCGGTACTCCGGCATTGACCCGGAACAACTTCAAGTCGGAGGCATTCACGCGAGTGAAGGTGGCATGCCCGAGGGTGGTGGAGGTATTCATAGCGCACCGCCTTTCTGCGCAGCAGGCGTCGAGGTGGAGTCGCCGTGCAAGGTCAGTGTTTTAATCAAACCAAGAGTGCCGCGCACGTCCCAGAGGACGGCCGCGATAACGTGGTTAGCAAGGCGCGAGGAGTCGCTTTCAAAGTGTTCTTCAAGCAACGTCAGCACCGAGTCGGCGCGAGCAATTGCGCAGGTAATGGCGTCGATGGGCACACCGGCTTCTGCGGTCGGATTCACGCAGAGCAGGTCTTCGGGCAGGGCGAAACTCAAAGCGTTGTTCATTGGGCACCGCCTGCGGTTTCGAGTGCGCGGGCTTTGGCCATGTGAGCGTTGTAACGGGAGAGGCGTGTAGCGAGACTGGAATTGGCGTGTAGAGCGGCGAGAGCCATTGCACGGTGTGCAGCGGCGCGAATTTTGGACGGATTGAGGGCGTGCATCTGGCGAAGCTCCTATTGTTGAGGAGCTGCCACGTTCGTTACCAAGCGAATGGGTGGCAGCTGTGCGCAGGTTGGTAAACCGGGACAATAGGAACCCGGCAGACCCGAAGGTCTCCCACGCACAGCCGCCATAAAACGGATTTGCGGGCGCAAAAAAAGCGCCTGCAAAAGAGATATGGGCGCTGTTGCGCCTATTGTTCAACGGGTTACCAAGCCCGGTCACTGAGTTTGCAGCGACGGCCAAAGAGTAACGTCCGTTATTCGAAAGTGCAACTGCGCTGATGGCTTGCGGTTTTTTCAGGTGCGGCATAAATTGTTCGTGCATGTAGATTGACCTCAACGCCTCCGGATCGCCCCCGGAGGCGTTTTCGTTTCAGGCATGGGCTTCCCAGCGCAGGGATAGGAGCGGTAGGAAGCCGCCGCTGAGCATCGAGCGGGCGTCTTCGTAGGCTTGGGTTTGCTGGCCTTCGTCGACGATCACCGCGCCGGTTTTTTCGCAGTGGAGGGAGAGGGCGCACCAGGTGCCGTCGGCCCAACTCAGTACGCTGACCACGCGGCCTCGCTTTTCCTGTTGGCTGCGGTGGCGTTCAAGGCGCTGCATGAGGCGAGTAGAAAATCCGATGCGGCGCAGCACGGAGAACGGATGCATCAAGGCGTTATCAGCGATCTTGCGATTCATGCTGCCTCCTGCGCATTAGCGAACAGTGGCGGCGGTGTTTCACCTTTGAGCCAGGCGAGGATCTTGCTGTCTTCAACACAGCGGCGACGGTGTACAACGACCATCTGCTCACGGCGTTGTGCAACACACTCCTCGACATAACCGTTCAGGTCGGAGGTCAAGCGCATATCTTGATGAGCGCGCTCGCTTGTCGTCTTCTCGACGGCAAGATCCTCATCAATGATGCGTTGCCATACCGCCGGATCGTTCGCGAATCCCGCTGATTGATCGACGAGCCAGTAGGTAACCCAGTCGGTCATGCCGCGCGATTTCAACGAGGCGAGGCGGCTTTCGCTCATAGCAAAAAAGCCGGAGCCGTGAACGCTCGAAAACTCTCTGCGCACCGCATTTTTGCGGATCAGCTCGGGCAGTTCCCAAGGATTGGCTTTGAGTGGAAGTGCGAGGCCGTCAGGGCTGAAAAAGAACGCTTCTTGCTCTTCGCCGTTCCAGCTCACACCCGCAATAGTGCGATGGCGCCAGTTGATCCCCCCGGGCTGGTAGAGGCGGAATCCGATGCTGTAGGAGTCTAGAAATGGTCCCTTGAAAGGGCAGTAATTGCGCTTCATGCGGCCACCTGGTCACGGGCGGCGATACGCGCTCGTGTCCACGCCTGTACCTCTCCCAATACCCATGCAACTGGAGCACTTCGGGCGTTGCTGGTACTCAGCTTCACTGGCAGCGGGAATCCGCTCTCAGGTTGGCGCATGAGCTTGTAGATAGTCGGGCGTGCGAGCCCTACGATTGAAATGACCTCCGGCATGCGAATGAGCGTCGTAGCGGGGTCGTGCGGGGTGATGGCTTTTAGTTGGGTAGTCATAGCGATCCAAACCTGTGTGAATAGAGACAACAGGTCATACGCTACGGAGGGGAGAGGGAACGGACTGTGTCTGTTCCCCTTTTTATTTCAAGGGTCTAAGGCCTAGGGCGGTCAAATGCTCTCGGATGGTTTTTTTTGTGCCATGTACTGTTTGATCGAAAAGAAGGTTGGTTAGCTCCGCATCGCTAAGGCTTCGCTTCTCAATCTTGCGTCCCTCAATAATCGTTTCTGCGGCAGCCTTGATTTTTGACCGTCGATCCATGGCCTCCGTTTGTGTTTTTGAGCTGGGGTCTAGGTTGCCTTTACCTGCCTCTTGGCCACGCCTCGTTGCTTTCGCTGAGAAAGCTTCGTCGAGTAGTCGGCGCATTAAACTTGATGTGTTGAAACCATTTTTGGATACATCCATGCGCTCCACTTGTTGATAAAAATTTGCCATCAACAGCGTCTGATTAGCCTCTCCCATAAAAACAGCAAATTGCTCTCGTGCTCGAATTTCAAGTCCGCTACGTCGATATCGTTCTTTCTCAATGAGGGCGAGGTACTGGCGCGGCGATTCATTTCTCAGTTGCTCTATCAGGTCGGCATCGATGTCGTAAGTCGCTAGCTCAAGTTCGAACAGCCAATTCGCGAGGACCTCCAATGCTTGGGTACCGAGCACTAGGGCGAAGGCCGCGACCAGTTGCGAGTCCGTTGCTTGATGATTGAAGCCTGGGAGCTGTCGAATGACATTTGGCAAAGAGCCGGCTTCCGTGGCACTAGCATGTTCGTCGATGACGTCACGGAGTCGAAACAAGGTTCCTGTGACGCGCTCGGCACAGAGCGCGTAGGCCCCATCCTCAAGCCAGAATGAAGTGGCGGCATTGATAAGATCGAATGTTTCTCGAAAATAGTCGTTGAACTGCGGGTACAGCGCTAACTCTAGAACAGCTGTTTCGATATCGTCCATGTCCCTAATTAGGCATTCGACGTCGACTCCTGCAATTTCCAGCTCCCCTAAGTCAGCGTCCAGTTCAATATCCATTCTGGCTCCCCCGTCGCCCCGGAATCGGCGTGTTATCGCAGCGGCGCACGTCAAATGGATAGGCCGCCAGCATGGCTGATGGGGGGAGAGTACTGTTACACGATTCAGGGACGTTACACATAGAAAGGGGCGGTGTTTTGCCGCGTGTAACTGGAAATAAAACCAATGAAATCAATTGGTTGTCGTTTTTAGTTACACCTGTAACACGCGTTACACTGGTTTTGCACTGGGTGATAGGTAGGGAAGTCATATTGCCTTTCCAAACTGACCTTGCACTACATTGCCAGCTGCAAGTCCATCAAGATGATCGGCATACCACTGCATCATGGTTACGCGCTGCTCTAAGTATTGAGCTTTGTTGTAGACCCCTGAAATACCTTCTTCCTTGTGTGCTAGCTGCGCTTCAACATGCTCCTTCGGCCAGCCATGTTCTCGAAGCAATGTACTCGCTGTGTGTCGAGTACCGTGCCCAACGAGGCGACCTTTGTAGCCGATGGTCGCGAAGACTTTGTTAATTGTGTTTTCGCTGATGGTCGGGTTCTTGGCTCCTACGCCGGGGAAAAGCCAGCGACTCCGTCCTGTTAGGCAGTGCAGTTCCTTAAGGGCGGTAACCGCTTGCTGGGGCAAAGGGCACACAAAATCCCGACGCATCTTCATCTTGGCGGCGGGCGTAGTCCAGATGGCTTTCTCAAGGTCGAACTCTTTCCATTCGGCCAAGCGCACCATGCCTGGACGCGATGCTGTCCATAAACAAAGCCATGCAGCTGTGCGGGCTGTCAGTCTGCTCGGAGTGTTTTTTAGTGCGTGAAGAAATTCAGCCAGCTCAGGTTCAAGCAAGTGTGGGTGTTGCTGAGTCTTAGGGGCCTGCGCTGCAATATCACGAAGGCGGCTGCCCGGATCGTTTTCAGTCAGTCCTAATCCGATAGCACGGCCGAAAATCTGGTTGACCCAGGTGCGACACTTTTCCGCCACGTTGTGTGCGTTTCGGGCTTCGAGGGATGCCTGAAGATTCGCGCAGTCGGTACGGGTTATTTCATCGAGTGGCTTATCTCCCAATGCTGGGAGTATGTCTTTGTCGAGGTAGGTGCGAATTTTGTTAAGGGTGGAGGTGGCGAGGCCCTTTTCCTCTTTGGCCTTCAGCCAAGCTTCAGCAGCGGCTCGAAAGGTTCTAGTCTTGGCAGCGTTAATGGCTACTTTGGCAGATCTCTTCTGTTCGAGAGGATCGGCACCGCTACTTACGATCTTGCGTAGATCGGCCGCTTTGTCTCGTGCAAGTGCACCGCTTACTTCCGGGTAACCCCCGAGCCCCATCCAAGCCCAATTGCCCGCCGGACGTTTGTAGCGAAGCTGCCAAGACTTGCCACCATCAGGTTTGACCCTGAAATAGAGGCCGTTTCCGTCTAGCTCCCGGTATTCCTTTGATTCCGGCTCCAGTCCCGCGAGTGTCGTGTCAGCGAGAGGGCGGCGCTTGATGTCTGCGCGCTTCATCCTTGTATCCCAAAGTTCGGTAATTTTCTCAGGATACAAGCAGGGATACAGGGATACAACGGATAAAGGGATACAGGAGTAGATAGCCAGACACAAAAAAACCGGCTCAAGTGGCCGGTTTCTTTGGGTCTGAGAGTCTGGTAGAGACTTTCAGATACTGCTATATGGTGCCCCGAGGGAGACTCGAACTCCCACTCCTTTCGAAAACGGATTTTGAATCCGCCGCGTCTACCAATTCCGCCATCAGGGCTCAATGGCGGCGAAGTATAGAGAGGTGATTACCGTTGGTCAATCACGTTTCATGGTCAATTTTTGATATTTCCGCTAGACTTTCCGGCCCTGCTAGACGAACCCCATCATGCGCGTTGCTGACTTTACTTTCGAGCTTCCTGATTCGCTGATCGCCCGCCATCCATTGGCCGAGCGTCGCGGTAGTCGCCTGCTGACCCTTGATGGGCCGAGCGGCGCCCTGGCACACCGTCAATTCACTGATTTGCTTGAGCATTTGCGCCCGGGCGATTTGATGGTGTTCAACAATACCCGGGTGATTCCGGCGCGGCTGTTCGGGCAGAAAGCGTCCGGCGGCAAGCTGGAAATTCTCATCGAGCGCGTGCTCGATGCGCACCGCGTGCTGGCGCATGTGCGCTCCAGCAAGTCGCCGAAACCGGGTTCGAAGATCCTTATCGACGGCGGTGGCGAAGCCGAGATGCTCGCGCGTCATGATGCGCTGTTCGAGCTGGGTTTTGCCGAGGAAGTCTTGCCGCTGCTCGATCGCGTCGGGCACATGCCGTTGCCTCCTTATATAGACCGCCCGGATGAAGGCTCGGATCGCGAGCGTTATCAGACCGTGTATGCCCAGCGTTTGGGCGCGGTGGCGGCGCCGACGGCGGGGCTGCATTTCGACGAGCCGCTGATGCAGGCGATTGCTGCCAAGGGCGTCGAGACTGCATTCGTGACGTTGCACGTCGGCGCGGGGACGTTTCAGCCGGTGCGTGTCGAGAAGATCGAAGATCACCACATGCACAGCGAGTGGCTGGAAGTCGGCCAGGATGTAGTCGATGCGGTCGCTGCGTGCCGTGCGCGGGGCGGTCGGGTGATTGCGGTCGGCACCACCAGCGTGCGTTCGCTGGAAAGTGCGGCGCGCGATGGTGTGCTCAAGCCGTTCAGTGGCGACACCGACATCTTTATCTATCCGGGCCGGCCGTTTCATGTGGTCGATGCCCTGGTGACCAATTTCCATTTGCCGGAATCCACGCTGTTGATGCTGGTTTCCGCGTTTGCCGGTTATCCCGAAACCATGGCTGCCTACAAGGCCGCCGTGGAAAACGGCTACCGCTTTTTCAGTTACGGGGATGCGATGTTCATCACCCGCAATCCCGCTCCAACTGCCCCTGAACAGACAGGCCCAGAGGAAACAGAATGAGTCGCGAATGTCGAATGTCCTTTGAGCTGCTGGCCACCGATGGCAAGGCTCGTCGTGGTCGCCTGACCTTCCCCCGTGGCACCGTCGAGACCCCGGCGTTCATGCCGGTCGGCACCTACGGCACGGTCAAGGGCATGCTGCCGCGCGACATCGTCGCCACGGGCGCGGAAATCATTCTGGGCAACACCTTTCACCTGTGGTTGCGTCCCGGCACTCAAGTGATCAAGGAACATGGCGACCTGCACGATTTCATGCAGTGGAAAGGCCCTATCCTCACCGACTCCGGCGGCTTCCAGGTGTTCAGCCTCGGCGCGATGCGCAAGATCAAGGAGGAGGGCGTGACCTTCGCTTCTCCGGTCGACGGCGCCAAAGTGTTCATGGGTCCGGAAGAGTCGATGCAGGTGCAGCGCGATCTCGGTTCCGACATTGTGATGATCTTCGACGAATGCACGCCGTATCCGGCTGACGAAGACGTCGCGCGCGTATCGATGGAGCTGTCGTTGCGTTGGGCGCAGCGTTCGAAGAATGCCCACGGCGACAACACCGCGGCGCTGTTCGGTATCGTCCAGGGTGGCATGCATGAAAACCTGCGCATGCGCTCGCTCGAAGGCCTCGACAAGATCGGCTTCGACGGCCTCGCGATCGGCGGTCTGTCGGTGGGCGAACCGAAGCACGAAATGATCAAGGTGCTGGATTATCTGCCGGGCCAAATGCCCGCTGACAAACCTCGTTACCTTATGGGCGTTGGCAAACCGGAAGATCTGGTTGAGGGTGTGCGCCGCGGGGTGGACATGTTCGATTGCGTGATGCCAACCCGTAATGCCCGCAATGGGCATCTGTTCATCGATACCGGTGTGCTGAAGATCCGTAACGCGTTCCATCGCCATGATGAATCGCCGCTGGATCCGACCTGCGATTGCTACACCTGCCAGAACTTCTCGCGCGCTTATCTGCATCACCTGGACAAGTGCGGCGAAATGCTCGGCAGCATGCTCAATACCATCCATAACTTGCGCCATTATCAGGTGCTGATGGCTGGTTTGCGCGAGGCTATTCAACAGGGTACATTGGCCGCCTTTGTCGATGCCTTCTACGCCAAACGCGGACTTCCCGTTCCGCCTTTGGACTGAGTTTTCTGACCCCAAGATTCAACATTTGCAACTGGAGTGCTAAATGAGCTTTTTTATCTCTAACGCCATGGCTGACGCAGCTGCACCGGCTGCTGCAAGCCCAATGGGCGGCGGCTTCGAGTGGATTTTCCTGGTCGGCTTCCTGGTCATCTTCTACCTGATGATCTGGCGTCCACAGGCCAAGCGCGCCAAAGAGCAGAAGAACCTGCTGAGCAGCCTGCAGAAGGGCGACGAAGTCGTGACCACTGGCGGCATCGCCGGCAAGATCACCAAGGTTGCCGATGACTTCGTGGTTCTGGAAGTTTCCGACACCGTGGAAATGAAGTTCCAGAAAGGCGCCATCGCCGCCACGCTGCCAAAAGGCACGCTGAAAGCGATCTAAGAGCAACAACTTCTACTCAATCGACGGGGCGCGCAAGGCGCCCCGCGTTCATAACGGGCGGCGTGATGCTGAACAAATACCCTCTGTGGAAATACATTCTGATCCTGGCGGTGCTGGCGATCGGTCTGATTTATTCCGCTCCCAATCTTTACCCCGATGACCCGGCCATTCAGATCAGCGGCGCCAGCACGGCTCTGCAGGTCAATGACGCCGATCTGGCTCGCGTCAGCACGGCGCTGAAAGAGTCCGGCATCAACGTCAAGGCGGCAACGCTGACGGCGGGCGGCAAGGGCGGTCTGATCCGTCTGAGCAAGGCTGAAGATCAGCTGCCGGCCAAGGACGTTGTGCGCAAGGCGTTGGGTGATGACTACGTCGTCGCGCTGAACCTGGCACAGACCACCCCGCAATGGCTGCGCAACCTCGGTGCGCACCCGATGAAGCTGGGTCTGGACTTGTCCGGTGGTGTGCACTTCCTGCTCGAAGTGGACATGGACAAAGCCCTCGATGCGCGCCTGAAAGTCTACGAAGGCGACGTCAAGAGCCTGCTGCGCAAAGAGAAGCTGCGCTATCGCAGCCTGCCGCAACTGGGCGGTGCCATTCAGTTGGGCTTCAGCGATGAAGACTCCCGCGAACAGGCCCGTGCGCTGATCCGCAAGAATTTCAACGATTTCGACATTGTTCCGGCCGACCTCAACGGTCAACCGGTGCTGCGTCTGGCGATGACCCCGGCCAAGCTGGCGGAAATCCGTGAATACTCCATCAAGCAGAACCTGACCACGGTACGTAACCGCGTCAACGAGCTGGGTGTTGCCGAACCGATCGTGCAGCGTCAGGGCGCCAACCGCATCGTGGTTGAGCTGCCGGGCGTGCAGGACACTGCCGAAGCCAAGCGTATTCTCGGCAAGACGGCCAACCTCGAGTTCCGTCTGGCCGCCGAGCCGGGCGCTTCGAAAGCTACTTCCGAGTCGTTCGAATTCCGCGAAGGCAACCGTCCTCCTGCGCAGATCGAGCGTGGCCTGATCATCACCGGTGACCAGGTCACCGACGCCAAGGCCGGTTTCGGCGAGCACGGCACGCCTGAAGTGAACATCCGTCTGGATGGCCACGGTGGCGAGCTGATGAGCCGCGCGACCCGCTCCAACGTCGGCCGCAGCATGGCGGTGATCTTCATCGAACAGCGTCCGGTCACCACTTACACCAAGCAAGTGGTCGATGGCGTCGAGAAAGACGTTGCGGTGCAGACGTTCAAGGAAGAGAAGAAGATCATCAGCCTGGCGACCATTCAGTCGCCGCTGGGTGCGCAATTCCGCATCACTGGCCTGAACGGTCAGGGCGAGTCGTCCGAGCTGGCGCTGCTGCTGCGTGCCGGTGGTCTGGCTGCACCGATGTACTTCGCTGAAGAGCGCACAATCGGTCCGAGCCTGGGTGCTGACAACATCACCAAAGGTATCGACGCTTCCCTGTGGGGCATGCTGTTCGTGTCGCTGTTCATCATCGCCATCTACCGCTTCTTCGGCGTCATCGCCACCGTCGCGCTGGCGGTGAACATGGTGCTGCTGCTGGCATTGATGTCGTTGCTGGGTGCCACGCTGACCCTGCCGGGTATCGCCGGTATCGTCTTGACGATGGGTATGGCGGTCGACGCCAACGTACTGATCTTCTCGCGGATTCGTGAAGAGATCGCCGCCGGCATGACTGTGCAGCGGGCAATCAACGAAGGCTTCGGCCGGGCATTCACCGCGATTCTCGACGCCAACCTGACCACTTTGCTGGTCGGCGGCATTCTCTTCGCCATGGGCACCGGCCCGGTGAAGGGTTTCGCAGTGACGATGTCCCTCGGGATCTTTACCTCGATGTTCACGGCCATCATGGTGACCCGCGCAATGGTCAACCTGATCTTTGGCGGACGTGACTTCAAGAAGTTGTGGATTTAAGGGGCTGCCATGTTACGTACAATCAACTTCATGGGCGTTCGCAACTTCGCGTTCGGCGTCACATTGCTGCTTACCGTCATTGCCTTGTTCAGTGTTGCCACCAAGGGCATGAACTGGGGCCTGGACTTCACCGGCGGTACGCTCATCGAGCTGACCTACGAGCGTCCGGCCGACGTCACCAAGGTGCGCGAGCAACTGGCGACTTCCGGTTATCACGAAGCCGTGGTGCAGAACTTCGGTGCGACCACCGACCTGCTCGTGCGCATGCCGGGTGAAGACCCGCAGTTGGGCCATCAAGTAGCGGAAGCGCTGCAGAAGGTCGGCGGTGACAACCCGGCGACGGTCAAGCGTGTCGAGTTCGTCGGCCCGCAGGTCGGTGAAGAGCTGCGCGACCAGGGCGGCCTCGGCATGCTGCTGGCGCTCGGCGGCATCCTGATCTACCTGGCGTTCCGCTTTCAGTGGAAGTTTGCGGTCGGCGCCATTGTCTCGCTGATCCACGACGTGATCGTGACCGTGGGTATCCTCTCGTACTTCCAGATCACCTTCGATCTGACGGTGCTGGCGGCGGTGCTGGCCATCATTGGTTACTCGCTGAACGACACCATCGTGGTTTTCGACAGGGTGCGTGAGAACTTCCGCGTGCTGCGCAAGGCGACGCTGATCGAGAACATCAACATCTCGACCACTCAGACCCTGCTGCGTACCATGGCGACCTCGATCTCCACTCTGCTGGCGATCGCGGCGCTGCTGTTCTTCGGTGGCGACAACCTGTTCGGTTTCTCCATCGCACTGTTCATCGGTGTACTGGCGGGTACCTACTCGTCGATCTACATCGCCAACGTGGTGCTGATCTGGCTGAACCTGACCACCGAGGATCTGATTCCTCCGGCCAACACCGACAAGGAAGTCGACGACCGTCCATAACGGCCAGCGATTTCCCGGCTGTCAGCCAACAAAAGGCGCGAGTTGAACTCGCGCCTTTTTTTGTGCTCCAAGGCTGGGAGAAGCGCGGGCGCGTCCCGCATGTGATGGTCAGGAGGTTCATGTGAACAAGTCGTTGCTGGTTGGTGCGGTATTGGGTGCTGTCGGTGTCACAGCCGGGGGTGCTGTTGCCACCTACAGCCTGGTTAAAAGCGGCCCTGAGTATGCGCAAGTATTAGCCGTTGAGCCGGTCAAGACACAGATCAAGACTCCACGTGAAGTATGCAAGGATGTAACGGTGACCCGTCAGGCGCCGGTAAAAGATCAACACCAGATCGCCGGTACCGTGGTCGGCGCGCTGGCCGGTGGTTTGCTGGGTAACCAGATTGGCGGCGGTACCGGCAAGAAGATTGCCACGGTGGCCGGTGCGGTCGGTGGCGGTTATGCGGGCAACAAGGTGCAGGAGGGCATGCAGGAGCGTGACACCTACACCACTACGCAAACTCGCTGCAACACGGTCAATGACATCAGCGACAAGGTCGTCGGTTACGACGTGCGTTACTCGCTTGATGGCAAGGAAGGCAAAGTGCGGATGGATCGCGATCCGGGCAACCAGATTCCGGTCGACAAGGAAGGCAAGCTGATCCTGTCGCAGAATGAGCCGGCTCAGTAAGGCTCCAGAGTTGTGAAAGAAGCACCCTGCGGGGTGCTTTTTTTGTGCTCGCGATTCAGGGCAGCGCGCGATTCTCACCTGTGGGAGCGAGCCTGCTCGCGAATACGGTCCAGCAGTTGATAGTTCCTTTGCTGACACGCCCATTCGCGAGCAGGCTCGCTCCCACAGGGAATTATGCTGTTTGGAATTGCAGGCATAAAAAAAGCACCCCGAAGGGTGCTTTTTGGTTTCGCGTAAAGCTTAGCGCTTCAGCGAGGCCGGCAGGTGCGGCTGGATCGCCGTCAGCACTGCCTTGAAGCATTTGGTGTTGCCGGCAACGATGTGGCCTTTCTCAAGGAAGTCGTGACCACCGGTGAAGTCGCTCACCAGGCCGCCGGCTTCTTGAATCAGCAGGGCGCCTGCAGCCATGTCCCACTCGGACAGGCCCGATTCCCAGAACGCATCGAAACGACCGGCAGCTACGTAAGCCAGGTCCAGGCTCGCCGAACCGGCGCGGCGGATGCCGGCAGTCTGGCCAACCAGAGCGCGGAACATGCCCAGGTAGTTGTCGAGGTTGTCCATCTGATCGTCACGGAACGGGAAGCCAGTGCCGAGCAGAGCGCCGTCGAGGCTGGTGCGACCGCTTACGCGCAGACGACGACCGTTCAGTTGAGCGCCGCGACCACGGCTGGCGGTGAATTCTTCCTGGCGGACCGGGTCCAGAACCACTGCGTGTTCCAGGCGACCACGATATTTGCAGGCAATGCTCACTGCAAAGTGCGGAATGCCACGGAGGAAGTTGGTGGTGCCGTCCAGCGGATCGATGATCCACAGGTACTCTTCGCCTTCGATGCCGGTGCCAGCGTGCAGGCCGGTTTCTTCACCCTGAATCGAGTGATTCGGGTAAGCCTTGCGCAGGGCATCGATGATTTTCTGTTCAGCGGCGCGATCGACCTCGGATACGTAATCCTTGGCGTCTTTTTCGTCGACCTTGATGGTATCCAGGCGCTCGATGGAGCGGAAGATCAGTTCACTGGCGCTGCGGGCGGCGCGCAGCGCGATATTCAGCATGGGCTGCATGGATGTGTCACCTAAGGTTGTTAAAGAAAGCCGCGCATTCTATCAGAACTTTTCTTCAGGTGAAGGACGCTGTTCGCTTTCATAGCTTAACGGTAGGCTGTTCTGTAAGATTTGCCCCCCTTTCCTGTGTCCGAGAGCGCCTCCCTTGCTGCAGAACATTCGTGTCGTCCTGGTCAACACCAGCCACCCCGGCAACATCGGCGGGGCCGCGCGCGCCATGAAAAACATGGGTCTGTCGCGACTGGTGCTGGTCGAACCGCGGGTCTTCCCGCACCACGAGGCCGACGCCCGCGCCTCCGGTGCCGGTGACATCCTTGAAAAAGCCCAAGTCGTCGCCACCTTGGAAGACGCTTTGGTCGGTTGCAATCTGGTGCTCGGCACCAGCGCCCGTGACCGGCGCATTCCCTGGCCGCTGCTCGACCCGCGCGAATGCGGCAACAAAGTGGTCGAGGAAGCCGGGCAGGGCGCCGAGATTGCTTTGGTGTTCGGCCGTGAAGATTCCGGCCTGACCAACGAAGAGCTGCAGCGATGTCACTTTCACGTGCACATCCCTTCCGACCCGACGTTCAGTTCGCTGAATCTCGCCGCGGCGGTGCAGGTGTTGAGTTATGAAGTGCGCATGGCCTGGCTGGCCGCACAGGGTCAGCCAAGCAAGGTCGAGAAAGAAGAAGTGGCCTCGGTGAAAAGCGCCGAGCTGGCGACCATGGATGAGCTGGAGCGATTCTATGAGCACCTGGAACAGACGCTGGTTGCCATCGAATTCCTCGACCCGGAAAAGCCTCGGCACTTGATGGCGCGCCTGCGCCGGTTGTACGGACGCAGCTCGGTCAGCCGGGCGGAAATGAACATTTTGCGTGGCATCCTCACGGAAACCCAGAAAGCGGCCCGTGGCGAGCTTCTAAAGCGGAAGGATTGAATGATGTTTGAGCGTTTGCGTGAAGATATCCAAAGCGTATTCCATCGAGACCCGGCGGCGCGTAACGCTTTTGAAGTCCTGACCTGCTACCCCGGCATGCATGCGATCTGGATTCATCGACTGGCCGGCATGCTCTGGCGCAGCGAATTGAAGTGGCTGGCGCGGCTGGTATCGAACTTTGGTCGCTGGCTGACCGGGATCGAGATTCACCCGGGCGCCAAGGTCGGTCGGCGTTTCTTCATTGACCACGGCATGGGCATCGTTATTGGTGAAACCGCCGAGATCGGCGACGACGTCACCATCTATCAAGGGGTGACCCTCGGCGGCACCAGCTGGAACAAAGGCAAGCGCCACCCGACACTGGGTGACGGCGTGGTGGTTGGTGCTGGCGCCAAGGTGCTTGGCCCGTTCACGGTGGGTGCCGGCGCCAAAGTCGGCTCCAACGCTGTGGTCACCAAGGAAGTGCCGCCGGGCGCCACGGTGGTGGGGATTCCGGGGCGGATCATCGTCAAGACCGATGAAGAGCAGGACGCCAAGCGCAAAGCCATGGCGGAAAAGATCGGTTTCGACGCCTACGGTGTCAGCGAAGACATGCCCGACCCGGTGGCCCGCGCCATCGGCCAGTTGCTCGACCATCTGCAAGCGGTGGATGGGCGCCTGGAAGGCATGTGCGGCGCGCTGAAGGATCTGGGCAGCAATTACTGTGCGAAAGATCTGCCTGAGCTGCGCGAAGAAGATTTCGCTTGCGTCAAGGGCAAGGACGAATCGAAAGCCGGCTAAAGCCTCTGTAGGAGCTGCCGAAGGCTGCGATCTTTTGATTTTGCCTTCTTAAGATCAAAAGATCGCAGCCTTCGGCAGCTCCTACAAAGGCGTCCAGCAGCTGGTGTGCCATTGGGCTGCAGACCCTGCTATCATTCGCGCGCTCTTTTGCGGGTAAACCCGACTAAAGCACTAGGTCTTATAGTTGACTTAAATGCTCGGGAATTGCATACTCCCGCCCATTCCGAACTCCGTGGTAACTGTCCATGCGACTGACTACAAAAGGCCGATACGCCGTGACCGCCATGCTTGACCTGGCGTTGCACGCGCAGCACGGGCCGGTGTCTCTGGCCGATATCTCCGAGCGCCAAGGCATCTCCCTGTCCTACCTCGAACAGCTGTTCGCCAAGCTGCGCCGCAGCAACCTGGTTTCCAGCGTTCGCGGTCCGGGTGGTGGCTACCAGTTGTCCCGCGACATGCAGGGCATCCAGGTCGCCCAGGTGATCGATGCGGTGAACGAATCGGTCGATGCCACCAAGTGCCAGGGCCAGGGCGATTGCCATTCCGGTGATACCTGCCTGACCCATCACCTGTGGTGCGACTTGAGCCTGCAGATTCACGAATTTCTGAGCGGTATCAGCTTGGCCGACCTTGTGACTCGCCGTGAGGTACAAGAAGTGGCCCAGCGTCAGGACCAGCGCCGTTGCAGCAGCAAGGCGCCACGCCTGGACAAGATTGAAGCGTCCGCCGTCGAATGACAGCCGAAGAGCTACCCGCGGCACGCCAGCCCTGATTTAGGAGATAGTCCATGAAATTGCCGATTTACCTTGATTACTCTGCAACCACCCCGGTTGATCCGCGCGTTGCGCAGAAAATGAGTGAATGCCTGCTGGTCGACGGAAACTTCGGTAACCCGGCGTCCCGCTCCCACGTGTTCGGCTGGAAGGCTGAAGAGTCCGTCGAAAACGCCCGTCGTCAGGTGGCCGATCTGGTCAATGCCGACCCGCGCGAAATCGTCTGGACCTCCGGTGCCACCGAATCCGACAACCTGGCGATCAAGGGCGCGGCACATTTCTACGCCTCCAAGGGCAAGCACCTGATCACCAGCAAGATCGAGCACAAGGCTGTCCTCGACACCATGCGCCAGCTGGAGCGTGAAGGTTTCGAAGTGACCTACCTCGAGCCGACCGAAGACGGTCTGATCACCCCGGCAATGATTGACGCCGCACTGCGCGAAGACACCATTCTGGTGTCGGTGATGCACGTCAACAACGAAATCGGCACCATCAACGACATCGCCGCCATCGGCGAGATGCTGCGCGCCAAAGGCGTGCTGTTCCATGTCGACGCGGCTCAGTCCACCGGCAAGGTCGAAATCGACCTGCAGAAGCTGAAAGTCGACATGATGTCGTTCTCCGCTCACAAGACTTATGGCCCTAAAGGCATCGGCGCGCTGTACGTCAGCCGCAAGCCGCGTGTGCGCATCGAAGCGACCATGCACGGCGGCGGTCACGAGCGCGGCATGCGTTCCGGCACTCTGGCGACCCACCAGATCGTCGGCATGGGCGAAGCGTTCCGCGTAGCCAAGGAAGACATGGCTGCTGAAAACGTGCGCATCAAAGCCTTGAGCGATCGCTTCTACAAGCAGGTCGAGCACCTGGAAGAGCTGTACGTCAACGGCAGCCTGACCGCCCGCGTTCCGCACAACCTGAACCTGAGCTTCAACTACGTTGAAGGCGAGTCGCTGATCATGGCGCTCAAGGATCTGGCGGTATCGTCCGGTTCGGCCTGCACCTCGGCGTCGCTGGAGCCTTCGTACGTTCTGCGCGCCCTGGGCCGCAACGACGAACTGGCACACAGCTCGATCCGCTTTACCTTCGGCCGTTTCACCACCGAAGAAGAAATCGACTACGCCGCGCAGAAAGTCTGCGAGGCCGTTACCAAGCTGCGCGCTTTGTCGCCGCTGTGGGACATGTACAAAGACGGCGTCGATATCTCGAAAATCGAGTGGGCGGCACACTAACTATAGAAGCCGCCGGATACAGATCCTGTAGCGACGCGGCGTTAACGCAGCGCAGTTGCAGGGTCTCAAGAGCGGCCCTGATGAGTGAGGATTGAGAATCATGGCTTACAGCGAAAAGGTCATCGACCACTACGAAAACCCGCGCAACGTCGGCAAGATGAACGCGGAAGATCCTGATGTCGGCACCGGCATGGTCGGCGCTCCGGCGTGCGGCGACGTGATGCGTCTGCAGATCAAGGTCAACGATCAGGGCGTTATCGAAGACGCCAAGTTCAAGACCTACGGTTGCGGTTCGGCAATCGCCTCCAGCTCCCTCGCTACCGAGTGGATGAAGGGCAAGACCCTGGACGAAGCCGAAACCATCAAGAACACTCAGCTGGCCGAAGAACTGGCTTTGCCGCCAGTGAAAATCCACTGCTCCGTGCTCGCTGAAGACGCTATCAAAGCGGCTGTTCGCGACTACAAGCAGAAGAAAGGCTTGATCTGAATTTCAAGATTCGGCGACGAGTAAGGAGTCAACGATGGCTATCAGCATGACAGAAGCGGCTGCTCGACACGTGCGGCGCTCCCTCGACGGGCGCGGCAAAGGTGAAGGGATTCGTCTGGGTGTTCGCACCACAGGCTGTTCCGGCCTTGCCTACGTGCTGGAGTTTGTCGACGAGGTAGTGGCGGAAGATCAGGTGTTCGAGAGTCACGGCGAAAAAGTGATCATCGACCCGAAAAGCCTGGCCTACCTTGACGGCACCGAGCTCGACTTCGTCAAGGAAGGGTTGAACGAAGGCTTCAAGTTCAACAACCCCAACGTGCGCGGTGAATGTGGCTGCGGCGAAAGCTTCAACATCTGAGGCTGGTCGTGGGTATTCCTTGTCATTTCGCTTTATTCGAGCTGCAACCGAGCTTCCGCCCGGATCTCGAGCAGTTGGCCACGCGCTACCGTGAGTTGGCGCGCGGCGTCCATCCTGACCGTTTTGCCGATGCATCCGAACGCGAGCAGCGCTCGGCGCTCGAGCAATCGGCGCGGCTCAACGACGCCTACCAGACGCTCAAGAGTCCGGCCCAGCGCGCACGCTACCTGCTGAAAATCAGCGGGCATGAAGTGCCGATGGAAGTCACTGTTCACGATCCCGAATTCCTTCTGCAGCAGATGCAATGGCGCGAAGAGCTCGAAGATCTGCAGGACAGTGCCGACCTCGACGGTGTCGCTGTGTTCAAGCGTCGCTTGAAGGCGGCTCAGGAGCAGCTCAACGAAAGCTTCGCAGCCTGTTGGGATGATGCAGCGCAACGCGAGCAGGCCGAACGCCTGATGCGGCGCATGCAGTTCCTCGACAAGCTCACCTACGAAGTGCGCCAGCTGGAAGAGCGCCTCGACGATTAACCCAGTGCTGCCCTGATTGCACGCTGACAGACAGACAAGACCTGATCACCATGGCTCTACTGCAGATCGCCGAACCCGGCCAAAGTCCTCAACCGCACCAGCGTCGCCTGGCTGTGGGCATCGACTTGGGTACTACCAATTCGCTGGTCGCTGCGCTGCGCAGTGGTCTTTCCGAACCGCTGGCCGACGCCAACGGGCAGGTCATCCTGCCGTCCGCCGTGCGTTATCACGCCGACCGCGTCGAAGTCGGTGAGCCCGCCAAGCTGGCGGCAGCCTCCGATCCCCTGAACACCGTGCTCTCGGTCAAGCGCTTGATGGGTCGTGGTCTGTCCGACGTCAAGCAATTGGGCGAGCAACTGCCGTACCGCTTTGTCGGCGGCGAATCGCACATGCCGTTTATCGATACCGTGCAAGGCCCGAAAAGCCCGGTTGAAGTCTCCGCCGACATCCTCAAGGTCCTGCGTCAGCGCGCTGAGGCGACCTTGGGTGGCGAGCTGGTTGGCGCGGTGATCACCGTTCCTGCCTACTTCGACGATGCGCAGCGTCAGGCCACCAAAGACGCTGCCAAACTCGCCGGTCTGAACGTGTTGCGTCTGCTCAACGAGCCGACCGCTGCTGCTGTGGCGTATGGTCTGGATCAACACGCCGAAGGTCTGGTGGCGATCTACGACCTGGGCGGCGGCACCTTCGACATTTCCATTCTGCGTCTGACCGGCGGCGTCTTTGAAGTCCTGGCCACTGGCGGCGACAGCGCGCTGGGCGGCGATGACTTCGATCACGCGATTGCCGGCTGGATCATCGAGAGCGCTGGCCTCTCCGCCGATCTCGACCCGGGCGCGCAACGCAATCTGCTGCAAACCGCCTGCGCGGCCAAAGAAGCCCTGACCGATGCGGCCAGTGTGGAAGTGGCTTACGGCGACTGGAAAGCACAGCTGACCCGCGAAGCCTTCGATGCGCTGATCGAACCGATGGTCGCGCGCAGCCTGAAAGCCTGCCGCCGCGCCGTTCGCGATTCCGGTATCGAACTGGAAGACGTCCACGCCGTGGTCATGGTCGGCGGTTCGACCCGCGTGCCGCGCGTGCGTGAAGCCGTTGCCGAAGCCTTCGGTCGTCAGCCATTGACGGAAATCGACCCGGATCAAGTGGTGGCCATCGGGGCCGCGATCCAGGCCGACACCCTGGCTGGCAACAAGCGCGATGGCGGCGAACTGCTGCTGCTCGACGTGATTCCGCTGTCCCTGGGGCTGGAAACCATGGGCGGTCTGATGGAGAAGGTGATTCCGCGCAACACCACCATCCCCGTCGCGCGCGCTCAGGATTTCACCACCTATAAAGACGGCCAGTCGGCCATGGCGATCCACGTGTTGCAGGGCGAGCGCGAGCTGATCAGCGACTGCCGCTCTCTGGCGCGCTTCGAATTGCGCGGCATTCCGGCGATGGTGGCCGGTGCGGCGAAAATTCGCGTGACCTTCCAGGTCGACGCCGACGGTCTGCTCAGCGTGTCTGCCCGTGAATTGGGCTCGGGCGTTGAGGCGAGCATTCAGGTCAAACCTTCCTATGGTCTGACCGATGGCGAAATCGCCAAGATGCTCAAGGATTCGTTCCAGCATGCCAATGACGACAAGGTCGCCCGTGTTCTGCGTGAGCAGCAAGTCGATGCCCAGCGCCTGCTCGAAGCGGTGCAGGGCGCGCTGGATGCCGATGGCGAGCGTTTGCTCGATGCCGAAGAGCGCATGGTCATCGAACTGCAAATGCAGGAACTGGCCGAACTGATGAAAGGTACCGATGGTTACGCCATCGAGCAGCAGACCAAGCGTCTGTCGCAAGTGACCGATGCTTTTGCTGCCCGCCGCATGGATCTGACGGTGAAAGCCGCTCTGTCGGGGCGCAACCTGAATGAAATCGAGGATATCTGATGCCGCAGGTCATTTTTCTGCCCCACGAGAAGTTCTGCCCTGAAGGCATGGTGGTCGAGGCTGCGCCCGGCACATCGATTCTCGAACTGGCCCACGAACACCATATCGAGATGGAAAGCGCATGCGGCGGCGTCTGCGCCTGCACTACTTGCCATTGCATCATCCGCGAGGGTTTCGACTCGCTGGAAGAGGCCGACGAGCTGGAAGAAGACTTCCTCGACCGTGCCTGGGGCCTTGAGGCGCAATCGCGTCTGGCTTGCCAGGCCATCGTCGGTGAGGAAGACCTCACCGTCGAGATTCCGAAATATTCGCTTAACCATGCGGCCGAAGCGCCGCACTGACTGGTAAGACTGTCATGAGCTACGGTTGGAATGATGTTCAACGCATTGCAGAAGAATTGGCTGAGGCCAAGCCGGGCGTAGATCCGTTTTCTGTCAATTTCGTCGATCTGCAGCAATGGATCAAAGAGCTGCCGGATTTCGACAACACCTCTGGCCGTGTTGGCGAGAAGGTGTTGGAAGCGGTCCAGACGCTCTGGGCTGAAGAATTGGACTGATCGTCCTCGCAGGTTAGGCAATACCCAAGAACCCGCGTATAATTCGCGGGTTTAATTTTTCGCAAATTACCGTTTCTGGAGTTACACCATGGCTGTTCAACGTACTTTCTCCATCATCAAGCCTGACGCCGTTGCTAAAAACGTGATCGGCAAGATCACCACTCGCTTCGAAGACGCTGGCCTGCGCGTTGTAGCTTCGAAACTGAAGCAACTGTCCAAAGCCGAAGCCGAAGGCTTCTACGCTGAGCACAGCGAGCGCGGTTTCTTCGGTGACCTGGTTGCATTCATGACTTCCGGTCCGGTTGTCGTTCAGGTTCTGGAAGGCGAAAACGCTATCGCTCGCAACCGTGAGCTGATGGGCGCTACCAACCCTAAAGAAGCTGCTGCCGGCACCATCCGTGCTGACTTCGCTGAATCGATCGACGCCAACGCCGTTCACGGTTCGGACTCCGAAGCTGCTGCCGCTCGCGAAATCGCTTACTTCTTCGCAGCTACTGAAGTAACCACTCGCTAAGCATTGCTTGCAGAGTGAAGGTGAATCCATGACTACATCGACTGTTAAAACAAACCTGCTGGGTCTGACCCAGCCGGAAATGGAAAAATTCTTCGACTCAATCGGGGAGAAGCGTTTCCGTGCCGGTCAGGTAATGAAATGGATTCACCACTTTGGCGTCGATGATTTCGACGCCATGACGAACGTCAGCAAAGCCTTGCGCGACAAGCTCAAGGCCATTGCTGAAGTGCGTGGTCCGGAAGTGGTCAGCGAGGACATCTCCAGCGACGGCACCCGTAAGTGGGTGGTGCGCGTGGCGTCCGGCAGCTGCGTCGAGACCGTGTACATTCCCCAGGGCAAGCGCGGCACTCTGTGCGTTTCGTCCCAGGCAGGCTGTGCCCTGGATTGCAGTTTCTGCTCCACCGGCAAGCAAGGCTTCAACAGCAACCTCACCGCCGCCGAAGTCATCGGTCAGGTGTGGATTGCCAACAAATCTTTCGGCAGCGTCCCGGCCACCGTCGACCGCGCCATCACCAACGTGGTGATGATGGGCATGGGCGAGCCGTTGCTGAACTTCGACAACGTCGTCGCCGCCATGCATCTGATGATGGATGACCTCGGCTACGGGATCTCCAAGCGCCGCGTGACCCTGTCCACCTCGGGCGTGGTGCCGATGATCGATGAGCTGGCCAAGCACATCGACGTATCCCTGGCGTTGTCCCTGCACGCACCGAATGACGCATTGCGTAACCAATTGGTGCCGATCAACAAGAAATATCCGCTTAAGATGCTGCTCGAGTCGTGCCAGCGCTACATGTCCGCCCTTGGCGAGAAACGTGTGCTGACCATCGAGTACACCTTGCTCAAGGACGTCAACGACAAGCTTGAGCACGCGGTGGAAATGATCGAGTTGCTTAAAGATATCCCGTGCAAGATCAACCTGATTCCATTCAACCCGTTCCCGCACTCCGGGTACGAGCGGCCAAGCAACAATGCCATCCGCCGCTTCCAGGATCAGTTGCATCAGGCCGGTTTCAACGTCACCGTGCGCACCACCCGTGGTGAAGACATCGATGCCGCATGTGGTCAATTGGTAGGGCAGGTGCTGGATCGCACCCGTCGCAGCGAACGTTACATCGCCGTGCGCGAGTTGAGCGCCGACAGCGATCTGGCACAGAACGCCGCGAACACTAACTAAGAGAGGATCTCTATGTCCCTGCGCTTTGCGCTGCTGTTGCTGTTGGCCAGCCTGTGTGCTGGTTGTGTCCTGTCGGGTGACTACAATCCGATGAAGACCAGCAAGGGCCGCGATGAAGCGCGGGCTGCCTACGTGCAGCTGGGGCTGGGCTACCTGCAGCAGGGCATGACCGAGCGCGCCAAGGTGCCATTGAAGAAAGCGCTGGAACTGGACGGTTCCGACCCCGACGCCAATGCGGCCCTCGGTCTGGTGTTCCAGGCTGAAATGGAGCCGGCACTTGCCGACGAGCACTTTCGCAAGGCCTTGTCCTCACGTCCCACCGATGCACGCATTCTCAACAACTACGGCAGTTTTCTCTACGAAGAACAGCGCTACAAGGAAGCCTACGAGCGTTTTGAACAAGCGGCCGCCGATACCCTGTATCCTGAGCGCTCGCGGGTCTTCGAAAACCTCGGTATGACCGCCGCCAAGCTTGGCCAGCGTGATCTGGCCCAGCAACAGCTGGAAAAAGCCCTGCGCCTGAATCGCCAACAACCACGCGCATTGCTGGAAATGGCTGAGTTGTCCTTCGAAGACAGGCATTATGTGCCCGCGCGTGACTATTACGACCGTTTCAGCCAGCTCACCGAACAAAATGCACGTAGTCTATTGCTCGGCGTTCGGCTGGCAAAAGTGTTTGAAGATCGCGACAAGGCGGCCAGTTACGGTCTGCAATTAAAACGACTCTATCCCGGTACGCCGGAATATCAGCAATACCTGTCGGAGCAATGATGAAAGCGGCGCATCCCGAAGTTGTAGCAGCGAATCGCGTAAATCCCGGTGAGACCCTGCGCCAGGCCCGCGAAAGCAATGGCTGGTCGCTGGCCGAAGTGGCCCTCAAGCTCAACCTCACCGTGACATCCCTGAGCAATCTTGAAGCCGGCGCTTTCGACAAGCTGCCGGGGCATACCTTCGCTCGCGGTTACATTCGCGCCTATGCCAAATTGCTCGGCATGGACCAGACCGTTCTGGTTCAGCAGTTCGACCAGTCCACCGGCACCGACTCTCAGGGCAGCAACGTTCACGCCCTCGGTCGTATCGAAGAGCCGGTGCGCGTTTCCCACACCATTTTGCGTATTGTCAGCCTGTTGTTGCTGATCGCGGTCATCGGCGGCGGATTCGTCTGGTGGCAGGATCAGACCTCCCAGCGCACCCGCGATCTGACCAGCCTCGCACCGGAGCACGTCGAAGTCGAAGGCGCGGACGGCACCACGCAGATCCACCCGATCGACGAGCCGGAAGATCAGGCTGTCGCCGAAAATCAGGCCGACAGTTCGACAACGCTGGCCTTGCCGCAGTCGGAAACCAGTGCTGAATCGACCGGCGCCGAATCTGCTGCGCCAGCGACCGAGCCAGCTGCCCCGGCAGTTGCGCCAAGCGCACCGGCACAGACGCCTGCGCCAGTGGTGGCGGCTCCGGCCACTCCAGCGCCGAGTGTCCCAGCGACACCTGCCCCGACCGCGCCGGTTGCTCAAGCGCCAAGCGCTGAAGCAACTGCTCCGGTTGCCGGCGAAGGCCAGGTGCAATTGCAGTTCACCGGCGATTGCTGGGCACAGGTGACCGATGGCCGTGGCAAAGTGATTTTCAGTGGTCTGAAGCATAAAGGCGACAGCGTGAGCGTTTCCGGCAAGCCGCCGCTCAATGTGCGTCTGGGCGTTGCCCGCGCAGCACAGGTCAGCTACAACGGCCAACCGGTCGATATCGCTCCGTTCACCAGTGGCGAGACTGCTCGCCTGAAGTTGGGTCAATAAGTCATGCACGGCGAATCTCCAATCAAACGTCGCGAATCGCGCAAGATCTGGGTCGGCAACGTACCGGTGGGCGGCGACGCGCCGATCGCTGTGCAGAGCATGACCAACAGCGATACCAATGATGTCGCCGCGACCGTGGCGCAGATCAATCGTCTTGAAGCCGCCGGCGTCGATATCGTTCGCGTCTCGGTGCCGGACATGGACGCCGCCGAGGCGTTCGGCAAGATCAAGCAACTGGTCAAAGTGCCGTTGGTGGCTGACATCCACTTCGACTACAAAATCGCTTTGCGCGTGGCCGAACTGGGTGTGGATTGCCTGCGTATCAATCCGGGCAACATCGGTCGTGAAGATCGTGTGCGTGCCGTGGTCGATGCGGCCCGTGATCGCGGCATTCCGATCCGCATCGGCGTCAATGCCGGTTCCCTGGAAAAAGACCTGCAAAAGAAATACGGCGAGCCGACCCCGGCGGCGCTGGTCGAGTCCGCTTTGCGCCACGTTGAACACCTTGAACGCCTGAATTTCCAGGACTTCAAGGTCAGCGTTAAGGCCTCCGACGTGTTCATGGCCGTCGAAGCGTACCGTTTGCTGGCGAAAGAAATCGTCCAGCCACTGCACCTCGGCATCACTGAAGCTGGCGGTTTGCGTTCGGGCACGGTGAAATCCGCCGTGGGCCTAGGTATGCTGCTCGCCGAAGGGATTGGCGATACTATCCGCATCTCGCTGGCGGCCGATCCGGTCGAGGAAGTGAAGGTCGGTTACGACATTCTCAAGTCTTTGCATCTGCGTTCCCGTGGCATCAACTTCATCGCCTGCCCGAGCTGCTCGCGGCAGAACTTCGATGTGGTGAAAACCATGAACGAGCTGGAAGGGCGCCTTGAAGACCTGCTGGTGCCGCTGGATGTCGCGGTCATCGGTTGCGTGGTCAACGGCCCCGGCGAAGCCAAGGAAGCCCATATCGGCTTGACCGGCGGCACGCCCAACCTGATTTACATCGACGGCAAGACGTCGCAGAAGCTGACGAATGACAATCTGGTGGACGAGCTGGAAAAGCTGATCCGCCAGAAAGCGGCCGAAAAGGTCGAAGCTGACGCTGCCGTTATCGCGCGCGGCTGATCGAACGAATTAAGGAAATTTTGTGAGCAAGTCTCTGCAAGCCATTCGTGGCATGAACGACATCCTGCCCGAACAGACCCCGCTGTGGCGTTATTTCGAAGGCACTGTGGCGCGTCTTCTGGATAACTACGGTTACAAGCAGATCCGCATGCCGATCGTCGAGTTCACCGAGCTGTTCAAGCGCTCGATCGGCGAAGTCACCGATATCGTCGAAAAAGAGATGTACACCTTCGAAGACCGCAACGGTGATTCCCTGACCCTGCGTCCGGAAGGCACTGCGGCCTGCGTGCGCGCCGTGCTCGAACACGGCATCACCGGCGGTGGTCAGGTGCAGAAACTCTGGTACATCGGCCCGATGTTCCGCCACGAGCGTCCGCAGAAAGGCCGTTATCGCCAATTCCACCAGATCGGTCTGGAAGTGTTCAACCTCGACGGTCCGGACATCGACGCCGAGCTGATCATCATGACCTGGCGCCTGTGGGGCGAGCTGGGCATCCGTGATGCGGTCAAGCTCGAACTCAACAGCCTCGGCACCAGCGAATCCCGTGGTCGCTATCGTGAAGCGCTGGTCGAGTACCTCTCGGCGCACCACGACAAGCTCGACGAGGACAGCCAGCGTCGTCTGAAAACCAACCCGCTGCGCGTGCTCGACACGAAAAATGCCGACACCCAGGCCGTGCTGGTCGATGCGCCGAAAATGGCCGATTACCTCGACGACGAGTCCCGCGCTCACTTCGAAGGCCTGAAGGCGCGTCTGGATGCCGTTGGCATTCCTTACGTGCTCAATCCGAAACTGGTGCGTGGCCTCGATTACTACAGCAAAACCGTTTTCGAATGGGTCACCGACAAGCTCGGCGCCCAGGGCACCGTGTGCGCGGGCGGCCGTTACGACGGTCTGGTCGAGCAGATGGGCGGCAAGCCAACCCCGGGCGTCGGTTTCGCCATGGGCATCGAGCGTCTGGTATTGATGCTCGAAACCCTTGAGCAGATCCCGCAGGAAATTTCCCGTCAGGTCGACGTCTACCTCTGCGCCTTCGGTGAAGAAGCCGAGCTGGCCGGTCTGGCCCTGGCCGAACGGGTTCGCGATGAACTTCCAAACCTGCGCCTGCAAGTCAATGCCGGCGCCGGCAGTTTCAAAAGCCAGTTCAAGAAGGCCGACAAGAGCGGTGCGCTGTACGCATTGATCCTCGGTGACGACGAAATGGCCCAGCAAGTGGTAGGTTTCAAACCCCTGCGTGGCCAGGGCGAACAACAAAGCATTGCCTGGGATGCGCTCGCCGCTCACCTGGCCACCTGCGTCGTGCAGGGTTGAAGCTGTCTTAACAGCCGATTTAGCGATTAAGGAGTATTGGGGTGTCGAGTACCGAAGACGAACAGTTGGCGGATTTGAAGGACTGGTGGACACGCAACGGCAAACCTCTGGTCACCGGCGGCCTGTTGGCGCTGGTCATCGTGTTCGGCTGGCAGGCCTGGCACAAATATCAGAGCAACCAGTCGCAAGGCGCCTCGGTGCTCTATCAGCAATTGCTGGAAACCACGCTGACGCCTGACGGCAAGCCTGATGCCGCCCGCGTTGCGGACCTGGCCGGCAAGCTCAACAGCGAATACGGCGGTTCGGCCTACGCGCAGTACGGCAGCCTGTTCGTCGCCAAAGTAGCGGTCGACAGCGGCAAGCTGGACGACGCGGCAACCGAACTCAAAGCCATCGTCGACAAACCGGCCAACCCGGCGCTGGGCGAAATCGCCCGTCAGCGTCTGGCGCAGGTGCTGGGCGCGCAGGACAAGGCCGAAGACGCCCTGAAACTGCTCGACGGCGATGCCGACAAAGCGTTCCTGGCCACTCGCGAAGAACTCAAGGGCGACCTGCTGGTGCGCTTGGGCCGTACCGATGACGCGAACAAGGCGTATCAAAAAGCCAAGGCGGCACTGTCGGATGAAGCGGCGGTCGGTGGCCTTCAAATCAAGCTCGACGACCTGGCCAAAGGGGATGCGTGACGTGATCCGTTGGAAGCATGCAGCATTGCTGGCTCTGGCCCTTCTGGCCGCGGGTTGCAGCAGCAACAGCAAGAAAGAATTGCCACCGGCCGAACTGACCGACTTCAAAGAAGAAGTCGTTCTGCAGAAGCAGTGGAGCCGCTCGATCGGTGACGGTCAGGGCGAAACCTACAACATGCTGGTGCCGGCGATCGACGGTGACACCATCTATGCCGCCGATGTTACCGGTGTCGTAATGGCCATGGATCGCAGCAATGGCGACGTGAAGTGGGACCAGGATCTGGAACTGCCTGTCTCCGGCGCCGTTGGCGTGGGTTACGGTCTGGTACTGATCGGTACCCTGCGTGGCGAAGTCGTCGCTCTGGACACCAGCAACGGTGAAGAGAAGTGGCGTGCCCGCGTCAACAGTGAAGTCCTCGCGCCGCCGGCCAACAATGGCGACGTGGTAGTGGTGCAGACCCAGGACGATCGTCTGATCGGTCTGGACGCTGCCACCGGCAACCAGCGCTGGGTGTATGACAGCACCCCGGCGGTCCTGACCCTGCGTGGCACCAGTGCTCCGCTGGTGACCAACCGTCTGGCCGTAGCTGGCCTGTCGACCGGTAAAGTGGTCGCGCTGGACATCTCCAACGGCGTGCCGGTGTGGGAACAACGCATCGCCATTCCACAAGGTCGTTCGGAACTGGAGCGCGTGGTCGACATCGACGGCGGTCTGCTGCTGTCCGGCGGTACGCTGTACGTGGCCAGCTATCAGGGTCGCGTTGCGGCACTGGACCTGGAAAGCGGTCGTCAACTGTGGCAGCGCGATGCGTCGAGCTATGCCGGTATCGCTCAAGGTTTCGGCAGCGTCTACGTGAGCCTGTCTTCGGGCACCGTTGAAGGCGTCGACGAGCGTTCCACCACCGCACTGTGGAGCAACGACTCGCTGGCTCGCCGTCAACTGTCGGCACCGGAAGTGTTCTCCAGCTACGTAGCTGTGGGTGATCTGGAAGGTTATCTGCATCTGCTGAGTCAGGTCGACGGTCGTTTCGTCGGCCGTGAGCGCATCGACAGCGACGGCCTGCGTGCCCGTCCGCTGGTGGTGGGCGACACGATTTATGTGTATGGCAACAGCGGCAAACTGGAAGCCCTGACCATCAAGTAACAACTATGCTTGGGGTTCATCCCCAAGCGGCCCTGCATCAGCAGGGTTTGCAGCGCCCCCGGGTGTTGCCCCGAGCACCAGCCGCTGCCTCGCAGCGGCTTTTGTATTTTCTGAAATAACGAAGTGGAGAGCCGCATGGTTCCCGTAATCGCCTTGGTGGGCCGACCGAACGTCGGCAAGTCCACCTTGTTCAACCGCCTGACCAGGACTCGTGACGCCATCGTCGGCGACCTGTCCGGTCTGACCCGTGATCGCCAGTACGGTGAGGCCAAGTGGCAAGGGCGTTCCTACATTCTGATCGACACCGGCGGTATCTCCGGTGACGAACATGGTATGGACGAAAAAATGGCCGAGCAGTCGCTGCTGGCCATCGAAGAAGCCGATGTGGTGCTGTTTCTGGTAGATGCCAAGGCCGGTTTTACCGCTGCCGACCAGATGATCGCCGAGCATTTGCGCAAACGTAACAAGCGTTCCCACGTGGTCGCCAACAAGGTCGACAACATCGACCCGGAAATGGCCCGCGCCGAATTCGCCCCGCTGGGCATGGGCCACGCGATCCCGATCGCCGGCGCCCACGGCCGTGGCATCACGCAATTGCTGGAAGCCGCTCTGAGCGAATTCCCGCGCGATGATGACGAGCCGGCTGAAGGTGAAGAGGAAGAAGTCGTTGCCGAAGGCGAGGAAGCCAAGCGCATTCCTGGTCCGAGCGAAAAAGACGGGATCAAGATCGCCATCATCGGTCGTCCGAACGTCGGCAAGTCGACCCTGGTCAACCGCATGCTCGGTGAAGATCGGGTCATCGTGTATGACCAGCCGGGCACCACCCGCGACAGCATCTACATTCCGTTCGAGCGCAATGAAGAGAAGTACACGCTGATCGACACTGCCGGTGTGCGCAAGCGCGGCAAGATCCACGAAGAAGTCGAAAAATTCTCCGTGGTCAAAACCCTGCAGGCGATCAAAGACGCCAACGTGGTGATCTTCGTGATGGACGCCCGCGAGGGTGTGGTCGATCACGACCTGAACCTGCTGGGCTTCGCGATCGAATCCGGTCGTGCGCTGGTCATCGCGATCAACAAGTGGGACGGCATGACGCCGAGCGAGCGCGACTTCGTCAAAGTCGAGCTGCAACGCCGGCTGTTCTTCGTCGACTACGCCGACATTCACTTCATCTCGGCCCTGCACGGCACGGGCGTGGGCAACCTCTACGCCTCGGTGCAGAACTCGTTCAAGTCCGCGGTTACCCGCTGGCCGACCAACCGTCTCACCCAGATTCTGGAAGATGCGGTGGGCGAGCACGCGCCACCGATGGTTAACAACCGCCGGATCAAGCTGCGTTACGCTCACTTGGGTGGTGCGAACCCGCCGATCATCGTGATCCACGGTAACCAGATCGAGAAAGTGCCGAAGTCGTATGTGCGCTATCTGGAAAACACTTACCGTCGTGTACTCAAGCTGGTCGGTACGCCGATCCGCATCGAGTTCAAGGGCGGCGAGAACCCGTACGAAGGCAACAAGAACACGCTGACCGACCGCCAGGTCAACAAGAAGCGTCGCTTGATGTCGCACAACAAGAAAGCCAGCAAGAAGCGCCGCGACAAGAAGTGATCCGAGGCCCTGCACAATTTTGTGTGGGGCTTTTGTGGCGAGGGGATTTATCCCCGATGGGCTGCGCAGCAGCCCCAAAACCTGTGTCCGCGGTGTATCAGTCAAACCGCATTCAACGGGTTTGCGACTGCTTCGCAGCCGGAACGGGGATAAATCCCCTCGCCACAGGATTGATCGTTCCCACGCTCCGCGTGGGAATGCATCCCGTGACGCTCCGCGTCACAAAGCGAGGGACGCAGAGCGTCCGTGGCGGCATTCCCACGCAGAGCATGGGAACGATCGGTCATTGTTGAATCAAAGAAGGGCGCCGTTTGGCGCCCTTTTTTTATGGGCGCCGGATGGGCTATCCTCGGGCTCTCCCGCGCCGTCGTCAGAGCCGGGTGTTGAGCAGAGAACCCCCGATGATCACCAGCAAGCTGCCGAATGTCGGCATCACTATTTTCACGCAGATGTCTCAGCTCGCGGCGCAGACCGGCGCGATCAACCTGTCCCAGGGTTTCCCGGATTTCGACGGCCCGCAGTCGTTGCGTGATGCGGTCGGGCGGCATATCGCCAGTGGCCATAACCAGTATTCGCCGATGACCGGTTTGCCGGCGTTGCGTCAGCAGATCGCGGCCAAGATCGCGCGCAGCTATGGCGTGACAGTCGATGCCGATCATGAAGTGACGGTAACGCCCGGTGCGACTCAGGCAATCTTCTGCGCGATTCAGGCCGTTATCCACAGCGGCGATGAAGTCATCGTCTTCGATCCGTGCTACGACAGCTACGCACCGGCGACGGAGTTGGCGGGCGGTCGTTGCGTGCATGTGCAGCTGAATCCGGACGATTTCTCCATCGATTTCGATCAACTCGCAGCGGCCCTCAGTCCGCGGACGAAAATGATCGTCATCAACACCCCGCACAACCCGAGCGGCGCATTGATCAGCCGCGACGAGCTCGATCAACTGGCGGCGTTGATCCGTGATCGCGACATCTATCTGATCAGCGACGAAGTCTACGAACACCTGGTCTTCGACGGCGTGCCGCATGTCAGCGTGCTGGCCCATGAAGAGCTGTATCAGCGCGCGTTCGTGATCAGTTCGTTCGGCAAGACGTACCACGTCACCGGCTGGAAAACCGGCTATGTCGTCGCCCCGCCAGCCCTGACAGCCGAACTGCGCAAGGTGCATCAGTACGTGAGCTTCTGTGGCGTCACGCCACTGCAATACGCGCTGGCCGATTACATGGCCGAGCACCCGGAACACGTTGAAGAACTGCCGGGTTTCTATCAGGCCAAGCGCGATCTGTTCTGCGATCTGCTCGCGCCGTCGCGCTTCAGTTTTACCCGGGTCACCGGTACCTATTTCCAGTTGGTCGATTATTCGCAGATCCGTCCGGATCTGAACGATGTCGACATGGCCATGTGGATGACTCGCGAGCACGGTGTCGCGAGCATTCCGGTGTCGGTGTTCTACCAGAATCCACCGCAAGGCCAGCGCCTGATACGCCTGTGCTTTGCCAAACGCGAGGAGACGCTGCGTGAAGCGGCGGCGAAACTATGCGTGATCTGAGTGCGTTGCCAGACCTGACCCTGGCGCTGATCCAGACCAGCCTGGCCTGGCACGACCGCCGGGCCAACCTCGAGCATTTCGAGCTGCTGCTGGAGCAGGCCCGGGGCGCCGATCTGATCATCCTGCCGGAGATGTTCACCACCGGTTTTTCCATGGAGTCGGAAACCCTCGCTGAAGCCGAAAACGGCCCGACCAGCAAATGGCTTCGGGCGCAGGCGGCCAAGTTCGATGCGGTCATCACTGGCAGCGTGATCATCCAGGCGGCTGACGGCAGCCATCGCAACCGCTTGCTGTGGGCGCGGCCGGACGGTGAAGTGCTGCATTACGACAAGCGTCACCTGTTTCGTATGGCCGGCGAGCACAACCATTACACGCCGGGCGAGCGGCAGGTGCAGTTCGAGCTCAAGGGGTGGCGGATTCGTCCGCTGATCTGCTACGACCTGCGCTTTCCGGTGTGGAGCCGCGATGCGCAGGACACCGATCTGCTGCTGTACACCGCCAATTGGCCGGGCGCACGGCGTCTGCACTGGAACCGCCTGCTGCCGGCACGAGCGATTGAAAATCTCTGCTACGTGGCAGCGGTAAATCGGGTGGGCAGCGATGGCAAAGGCTTCGCCTATACCGGCGACAGTCAGGTGCTGGATTTCCAGGGCGAGACGTTGCTGGCGGCGGGGGAGGCGGATGGCGTGTTCAAGGTGATTGTGGAAGCGGCGCCGTTGGCGGCGTATCGCGAGCGCTTTCCGGCGAACCTGGATGCCGACACTTTCGAGTTCACCTAACGCAGCCGATCATTCCCACGCTCTGCGTGGGAATGCAGCCCGTGACGTTCCGCTTCACTGGACGCGGAGCGTCCCTTGAGGCATTCCCACGCGGAGCATGGGAACGATCGCATCATTTGATCTACAAAAAAAAGGCCCCGGAGCTCACACTCCGGGGCCTTTCGCATTTCAGCGGTCGATTACGCCGCTTTCGCCTCTGGCTGGCTCAGCGAGCGGTTCAGTGCGCTGAACAATGCTTTGAAGCTGGCGGTGGTGATGTTTTCATCGATACCCACGCCGTGCACCGCACGTTCACCGTTCACCCGCAGTTCGATATAGGCCGCTGCTTTGGCATTGGTGCCCGCGCCGATCGCGTGTTCGTTGTAGTCCATGATTTCCACCGGAATCGGCAGGCCGGCGACCAGTGCTTCCAGCGCGCCGTTGCCCTTGCCGCGCCAGTGCAGGTTGGTTTCGCCCTGACCTTTGCTGGCCACTTCGACTTCGACGGCGCTGTTGCCGTTCTCTTCCTGCAAACGATGGCTGACCAGCGCGTACGGGGTGTTGGCCTGCAGGTATTCGCTGATCAACAGCGAGTGAATTTGCTTGGCCGTCATCTCCAGGCCCAGGCGATCGGTCTCACGCTGTACGACCTGGCTGAACTCGATCTGCATGCGCCGTGGCAGGCTGATGCCGTATTCCTGCTCCAGCAAGTAAGCGATACCGCCCTTGCCCGACTGGCTATTGACGCGGATCACCGCCTCGTAGCTGCGACCGATGTCGGCCGGATCGATCGGCAGGTACGGCACCTCCCACAGGGTGTCCGGTTTCTGCTGGGCGAAGCCCTTGCGGATTGCGTCCTGGTGCGAGCCGGAGAACGCGGTGTGCACCAGGTCGCCAACGTACGGATGACGCGGGTGGACCTGGATCTGGTTGCACTCTTCGACAACCTTGCGCACGCCATCGATATCGGAGAAGTCCAGCTCAGGGTCGACGCCCTGGGTGTACATGTTCAGCGCGACGGTGACGAGGTCGACGTTGCCGGTGCGCTCGCCGTTGCCGAACAGGCAGCCTTCGACGCGATCAGCGCCGGCCATCAGGCCCAGCTCTGTGGCCGCGACGCCAGTACCACGGTCGTTATGGGTGTGCAGACTGATGATCACGCTGTCGCGACGGTTGATGTTGCGACCGAACCACTCGATCTGGTCGGCGTAGACGTTCGGCGTCGCGCATTCAACCGTGGCCGGCAGGTTGAGGATCATCTTGTGCTCAGGCGTCGGGTTCCACACCTCGATCACGGCGTCGCAGACTTCCTTGGCGAATTCCAGCTCGGTAGCGCTGAAGGTTTCCGGCGAGTATTCGAAGGTCCACTCGGTCTCCGGCTGCATGGCTGCATATTTGACGAACAGCTTGGCAGCGTTGACGGCGATGGCCTTGATACCGTCCTTGTCCTGGTTGAAGACGATGCGACGGAAAGAAGGCGAAGTGGCGTTGTACAAGTGAACGATGGCTTTCTTCGCCCCGCGCAGGGATTCGAAGGTGCGCTCGATCAGGTCTTCACGGCCCTGGGTCAGCACCTGAATGGTGGTGTCGTCCGGTATGTGGCCTTCTTCGATCAGGGTACGCACGAAGTCGAAGTCGGTTTGCGACGCGGCCGGGAACGACGCTTCGATTTCTTTCACACCAACCTGCACCAAGGTTTTCCAGAAGCGCAGCTTCTTCGCCGCGTCCATTGGCTCGATCAGCGACTGGTTGCCGTCACGCAGGTCGGAGCTGCACCAGATCGGCGCGGCATCGATGGTCTTCGACGGCCAAGTGCGATCCGGCAGGTTGATGACGGGAAACGCGCGGTATTTCGAAGACGGGTCTTTGAGCATGCTCATCGGGAAATTCCTTGTTGTCTGGGCCGAAAAGAGGCGGCCTGCCGGTTGAACGAATGTTCTTGGAAAAGCGTGGGACGAGGCGCAGCGATTCAGCCTGGCAGTCGTGCGCTGACGAGGCACAGGCTGCGGTGCTGGCGAAGCTGAATGAGGGTGTGAGAGGTTTTCATGGCTTCAACCCTAACCGCGAGGGGAAAGGATGGCAAGCAGTCGGAAAAAATTGAGAGGAATACCCGGAAAGCGGGATTTTGCGCGATTTTATTGTGCTTAAGTCAGTACATGTTGTTGATGTTTGCGTGAGGGTAGATTGAGGCGCAATTGAGAGCGGTCGGGTGCCAGCGGTATTTGTAGGTTGGATAGGCCGCCTTCGCGAGCAAGCTCGCTCCCACATTGGATTGCATTCATAAACAAATCCCTGTGGGAGCGAGCTTGCT
>NZ_JASCPT010000070.1:0-30349 GCF_029959775.1 Pseudomonas sp. PS01270
TCCCCGTTGGGTCGCGAAGCGGCCCCATGCGCAGTTCCGGGCGAACTGCAAACTCAGGGCTGCTACGCAGCCCAACGGGGATGAATCCCCTCGCCACAGGTAACCCCTGTGGGCACAGAAGGGGCTCAGCCCTCTTCCAGCCACCAGCGCAACGGTTTGCCTTGAGCAGGCCAGAAGCGTATCTGCTCGATGGGCGAAATGTCCCAGCGCTCGACTTTTTCCAGCGCCTGCAAGAAGCGTTGTTCCTGCTCCATCAACGCCGGGGCGCAGAGCTTGCGGGTCTTGCCGATCTTGCCGAAGCTCAGCTTGTCGCCGTCCTGCATGTACGGCGCGAACCAATGGTTGCAGCCGCCGTTGCCGTAGGCGCGGCCGTCATCGCCGAGGGTCACGGTCAGATGGCTGTAGTCCATCAGTGGCCGCTCGCCGATCCATTCCAGAATGTAGCTGCGGTTGTGCTGCAGTTGCACCGGCTCTGCGGCGCAACCGGCCAGGCCGACACCGATCAGTGCGGTCAGGGCGAGGCGTTTCATCACGCAGGCTCCTGGCATTTCGGGCACAGGTGCTTGTCGCCGACGGCTTTCCAGCCCAGCTCGGCGATGCGCGCGGTGGCGGCGGGTTTCTCGGCGGACTTGCCGAGTTTGGCATCCACGGCGAATTCGAAGCTCAGCTCTTTCGCGCAGCTGTCGCAGTTGACCTGCCAGGTGTGAATGGCCAGTTCGCCGAACACCGGGCCTGTGGTCATCGCGGTCCATTGGCCTGGCGGATTGATCAGGTGGCGCACCGTGTCGACGGTCAGGCGCATGGACAAATCCTTGCTGCCTTTGAGCGTGACCAACAGGGCATCGCCGATACGGATCGAGCCACCGTTGCCGGTCACCTGATAGCGGCCCGGAACCAGGGCGCGGCATTCGGTGAGGGTGTGTTGCGGGTTCATCAGGGTGTAGCGGAAATCGTGTTCGACCATGGGTCCTCCAAATATGCGCGACATGCTAGCACGGGCTCGATTGCAGAATGATGCACGCGTGCGACCTTCGATCCGGTTCAAATGCGCCGACAGTCATGGCAAACTGCCGGCCCCCGAATCTGAAGGAACGGAACATGGCGCTGATCGAATGTTATGAATGCAAGCGGAGCATCAGTTCCGAAGCGCTGGCGTGCATTCACTGCGGCGCGCCGATGGCCGAGCACGCCGCCATGCAGGCGCAATCGACGGCGGCACCGGTGCAAGCCTCGACGATTTCCTTCGGCAGCCTGCCACGTAACAACGCAGTGCCCGAGGCGGTTGCGCCGCCAGTGTCCGAGCCTTTACCCAAAGTGATGCCGGCAGCAGCAGGGCGTCGCCGTCGTCAGCAGGCCGCAGAACAGGCCCGCGAGGAGCAGCAACCGCTCAACGCCGATGGCAGCCGCCCGGTGGAGGGCTGGCTGAAAATCATGGTGTTTCTGCTGCCGGCGTTTTTCGTCTGGTTCCTGCTGCGCAACGGCCACTCCAGCAAGCAGCGCCTGCTCGGGTTCGGCTGGCTGGGCTTGCTGATCCTGGCGTCTTCGCTGTCCAAGTAAAACCGTTCAACCCTCGACCTGGTTCTGCGGCGCACCTGCCGCCCAGGTCGCGATGTTGTGCAGGGTGGTCGCGGCAATCGCGCCCAGCGCCTCGCGGGTCAGAAACGCCTGATGCGCAGTGATGATCACGTTGGGAAACGTCAGCAGACGCGCCAGCACATCGTCCTGCAATGGCAGGTCGGAGCGATCCTCGAAAAACAGCTGCGCCTCTTCCTCGTAAACATCCAGCCCCAGATAACCGAGTTGGCCGTCCTTCAGCGCGTCGATCAGCGCTGGCGTGTCCACCAGCCCGCCACGCCCGGTGTTGATCAGCATCGCCCCCGCCTGCATGTGCGCCAGTGAATCGCGATTGATCAGGTGCTTGCTCTGCTCGTTGAGCGGGCAATGCAGGCTGATGATCCGCGACTGCGCGAGCAACTCCGGCAGGCTCAGATAACGTGCGCCCAACGCCTGCACCTCGGGATTGGGATACGGATCGTAGGCGAGCAATTCACAGCCGAAGCCGTGCATGATTTTCGCGAAGGTCGCACCAATCTGCCCGGTGCCGACGATGCCGACGGTCTTGCCGACCAGATCGAAACCGGTCAGGCCATGCAGGCTGAAATCGCCCTCGCGGGTGCGGTTGTAGGCGCGATGCAAGCGACGATTGAGGGCGAGGATCAGCGCCACGGCATGTTCGGCCACGGCGTGCGGCGAGTAGGCCGGCACACGAACCACGGCCAGGCCGAGGCGTTTCGCCGCCGGCAGGTCGACATGGTTGTAACCCGCCGAACGCAGGGCAATCAGCCGCGTGCCACCGGCAGCGAGGCGTTCCAGCACCGGGGCGCTGAGGTCGTCATTGATGAACGCGCAGACCACTTCGTGCTGCTCGGCCAATGCCGCCGTATCGAGGCTCAGTCGCGCCGCTTGAAAATGCAATTCAAGCCCGGCCGGGCAGTCGGCGGCGAGGAAGCTGTCGCGGTCGTAGGTCTGGCTGCTGAAAATGATCGTGCGCATGAATCCTCCTGGAACATCGACGCGGGCCGCAATGGCCCGCGACAACTGTAGCGCTTTGCGCGCGCCGTGCCTTGCCGTGGATCAGGCGCTGATGCGCGCCTGCGCCGCGAGTCGATTGATCGAGCGCTCCAGTTCATCCAGTGCGGCGGCGGCTTTCGGATCGTCCTGCTTGAGCAGGGTTTCGCTGCGCTGGCAGGCGGCGCGCAGTTGCGGCACGCCGCAATAACGGGTCGCGCCGTGCAAGCGGTGCACGCGTTCGAGCAGGGCATTCTGGTCGTGGCTGTCACGCGCGGCGCGTATCGCTTCGCGGTCGGCTTCCAGCGAGGCCAGCAGCATAGCGAGCATGTCCGCCGCCAGATCCGCCTTGCCCGCCGCCAGACGCAAGCCTTCTTCGTGATCGAGCACCGGCAGTTCCTGCTGACTCGCCGCGCTGTCGCCGTTGCGCTCAGGTGCCTGATTGCGCAGGGCCAGTCCGGTCCACTTCAACACCACCTGCGCCAGTTGCCGCTCGCTGATCGGTTTGGTCAGGTAGTCGTCCATGCCGCTTTGCAGCAGCGCGCGTTTTTCGTTGGCCATGGCGTGGGCCGTGAGGGCGACGATCGGCAGCGGCGTGCAATGCCGCTCGCTTTCCCACTGGCGAATGGTTTCGGTGGTCTGGCGACCGTCCATGCCCGGCATCTGCACGTCCATCAGCACCAGATCGAACGATTCGCTCTGCACGGCTTTGACGGCCGCGTAACCGCTTTCCACCGCGAGCACGCGGGCGCCCATGTCTTCGAGAAGGGTCTGCACCAGCAACAGATTGGCCGGGTTGTCGTCGACACACAGCACGCGCGGCGCACGGCTGGACAGCGGCTCGCCCGGTTCGCTGCGGGTCTGGCGCGGATTGACCAGATCGGACAGCGCCCGGCGCAATTTGCGCGTACACGCCGGTTTGGCCTGAAGCTGGCTGTGCGGGTTGGGTACCGACAGGTGAAACAGCGTCTGTTCGGTGGTCGGACACAGCACCAGCACTTTGCAGCCAAGATGTTCGAGGTCCCAGATGTGCTGGTTCAAGCGTTCCGGGAGCATGTCGTTGCTGGTGATGCCGATCACCGCCAGATCGATCGCCTGATCGGTCTGATGCGCGCCGGTGACGCCATTGCTCAGGCTCTCCAGAGTATTGAACGGCGTAACTTGCAGTCCGCAGTCTTTCAGCTGATGTTGCAAGGCCTGACGCGCCAGTTCGTGATTTTCCAGCACCGCCACACGGCGCCCGAGCAGCGGCGCGGCGGGCAGGTCTTCGGCATCGTCGCGGGTCTTGGGCAGGCTCAGGCTGATCCAGAATTCCGAACCTTCGCCCGGCGTGCTGTCGACGCCGATCTCGCCGCCCATCTGTTCGATCAGGCGCTTGGAAATCACCAGCCCCAGCCCGGTGCCGCCGGGTTGGCGCGACAGCGAATTGTCGGCCTGACTGAAAGCCTGGAACAGCGCGCGGACATCCTGACTCGACAGACCGATGCCGGTGTCCTGAATGCTGATGCGCAGTTGCACGCTGTCTTCGTGTTCGTCTTCGAGCATCGCCCGGGCGACGATGGTGCCTTCGCGGGTGAACTTGATCGCGTTGCTGACCAGATTGGTGAGGATCTGCTTCAAGCGCAGCGGATCGCCGACCAGCGACAGCGGCGTATCGCGATAGACCAGGCTGACCAGCTCAAGCTGCTTGGCGTGCGCGGCCGGAGCGAGGATGGTCAGGGTGTCCTGCAACAGGTCGCGCAGGTTGAACGGAATGTGATCGAGTACCAGTTTGCCGGCCTCGATTTTCGAGAAATCGAGAATCTCGTTGATGATCCCCAACAGGCTGTCGGCAGACTTTTCGATGGTGCCTAGGTAGTCGAGCTGGCGCGGGGTCAGTTCGCTTTTCTGCAACAGGTGAGTGAAGCCGAGAATGCCGTTGAGCGGCGTGCGGATCTCATGGCTCATGTTGGCGAGGAATTCGGATTTGATCCGGCTGGCTTCCAGCGCTTCTTTGCGCGCTAGGTCCAGTTCGATGTTCTGGATCTCGATGGTTTCCAGGTTCTGCCGCACGTCTTCGGTGGCCTGATCGACGCTGTGCTGCAATTCTTCGCGAGCATTCTGCAGGGTGCCGGCCATGCGGTTGATGCCCGAGGCCAGTTCGTCCAGCTCCTGGCTGCCGAGGGGCGGCAAGCGGGTTTCCAGATGACCGTCCTTGAGCTGCGCGACAGCCTGTTTGATCTGGCTCAGCGGACGGTTGATGGTGCGGCCCATGCGCAACGCGAGGAGGGCGGCGCCGGCAAGTCCGGCGGCGATCAGCAGCAGGCTGGCGAACAGGCTGCGATAGCCGCGCAGCAACATGCCGTTGTGCGACAGCTCCAGCTCGACCCAGCCGAGCAGGCGTTCGGATTCTTCGGGAATGATTTCGCCGGCGAGGTTGCGGTGCTTGCCGAACACCGGCATCAGGTAGCGCGTCGCGTCATTGCCGCTGCGTCGTTGCAGCAGCGCGCTGTCGCCGCTCGGGGCCTGATTGAGCATGGTCGGGCCGGCGTGGGCCAGTGGCGAGCGGTCCGCCGCGAGGAAAGTCACCGCGCGCACGTCGGGTTGTTCAAGGGACTGGGTGGCGATGCGTTCAAGCAGATCGGCGTCGCCGTGACCCATCGCCGGCGCCACCAGCGGCGCCAGTTGCTCGGCGATCATTTCGCCGCGCTGCATCAATTGGCTGTGCAGGTCGGTCTGCTGCGTCCAGGTGAAATAGCCACCCAGCACCAGCGCCATCAGGCTGGTCGGCAACAAGGTCAGCAACAGCACGCGACCTTTGATTCCCAGTTTCTTGAGCACGCCTATCTCCCGCATCCCGCTGATCTGTTGACACATGCGTGCATCCGGCACGCGACATGGGCGCAGTGTAGCGATTTGCAGGCGGGCAATCTTGCGGAAAATGCAGCGCCGCCGACGCACTCGTTCGTCCGACAGGCCAAGCTTGTGTTGCCCGCTGTCGGACAATCTTGAATAATCCGCCAACTGAGAATTACTTGCAGATACTCATGACTCCTGTTTCCGTTGGGCAGCCACGCATCCTTTCCATTGAAGACGATCCGGTCCTCGGCGCGTATGTGCACGAGCATCTGGGCCGCAGCGGTTTTCAGGTGACCTGGTGCCAGAACGGCCAGGAAGGTCTGAACATCGCCCAGCGTCAGCCTTTCGACGTGGTGCTGATGGATATTCTGCTGCCGGGGCTCGATGGTCTGCAGTTGTTGACGCAATTGCGGCAGAGCCATTCGACGCCGGTGTTGCTGATGTCGGCGCTGGGTGCCGAGGCCGATCGCATCAGCGGTTTCCGCCTCGGTGCCGATGACTATCTGCCCAAGCCGTTCAGCATGGCCGAGTTGCATGTGCGCATCGAAGCGATCCTGCGCCGCGTGGCCCTGGATCGGCGCCCGCCTGCGATTACCGCTGCGGTGGTCAGCGGCACCCTGCGTTTCGATGACGAACAGTGCGACGTGTTTTTCCGCGAGCAAGCGGCCGGGTTGACCCGCAGCGAATTCCGTCTGCTGGAAACCCTGCATCGCAACAACGAGGAAGTACTGAGCAAGGCCTTCCTTTATCAGCACGTCCTGCAACGCGGCTTTGCGGCGCACGATCGCAGCCTCGACATGCACATCAGCCAGATCCGCCGCAAACTCAAAGCCATCGGTTACACCGAGCGCGAAGTGCGCACGGTGTGGGGAAAGGGCTATGTCTTGAGTGGCGCCGATGAAACTGTCTGAACTGCCGGGGCGGCATTCGCTGTTCTGGAAACTGGCGTGCCTGCTGGTGGCGTTTTGTCTGTTGATGATCTGGCTGAGCTGGTCGTGGGGCCGCTACATGGAGGAGCGCAATCAGTTCCTCTCCAGTGACGCGCGCAGCACCCTCAGCCGTTACGCCGCGCAAGCCGAACAAGCGTGGCAGCGCGGCGGGCGCAATGGCGTCGATGACTGGTTGCAGAGCATGGAATTGCGCGAGGCCAGTTGGGTCGGCGTGATCGGCGCTGATTTGCAGTCGCTGAGCAGCCAGCCGTTGAACGCGGCAGAGGTGCAGCACCTGACCTTTTTGCGCGGCCTCGACTGGCCGATCCACAAGAAGGGCCGACCTTGGCTGCGGGTACCGTTCCCTCAGGATCCGGCCGCCGGCATCCTCGTCATCGAGCTGCCTGAACGTTTTGTCCCGGGCAAGTACCGGGTGTTCTGGCGGGTGATCACCAACGGCGTGATTCCCGGGCTGTTCACCCTGTTGCTCTGTGTCGGCCTGTATCGCCTGCTGGTGGTGCCGCTGAATAACCTGCGCGAACAGGCCAACGCCTGGCGCGCTGATCAGTTGAACGTGCGCCTGTCGAGCGGCATCACCCAGCGCCCGGATGAACTCGGTGAGCTGGCGCGGGCCTTCGATTCCATGTCCGAGCGCCTGCAAACCACGGTCGCCTTGCAGCAGCAATTATTGCGCGACCTGTCCCACGAACTGCGCACGCCGCTGAGCCGCCTGCGCGTGGCCAGTGAAAGCGAACAGGGCCTGGCGCAATTGCGCGAGCGCATCGGCCGCGAGGTCGACGGCATGCAGCGGCTGGTCGATGACACCCTGCAACTGGCCTGGCTCGACACCGACCGCTCGCCGTTGCCGGATGAAGCGATCCAGATTCAGGCGCTGTGGGAAATGCTTACCGACAACGCCTGCTATGAAAGCGGCTGGCCGAGTCTGCAACTGCAATGCTCGGTCGAGGCATCGTGCTGGGTGCGCGGCAACCTCAATACCCTGGCGCAAGCGCTGGAAAACATCCTGCGCAATGCCATTCGTCACTCGCCCGAGGGCGGGATTGTGCGTCTCGATGCACGGCGCGATGGCGAGTATTGGCATTTGTGGCTGGAGGATCAGGGCGGCGGCGTGGCTGACGAAGATCTGCAGCGGATCTTTTCGCCGTTCATTCGATTGGATGGATCGAGACCCGGGGATGGTGGCTTTGGCCTGGGCTTGAGCATTGCGCGTAATGCGGTGCAGCGCCAGGGCGGGTTGCTCTGGGCGCAAAACACCGGGGCGGGGCTGCGGTTGAATTTGCGCTTGCTGGCGGATGATGGTATTGCCCATGCGGACGCCTTCGCGAGCAGGCTCGCTCCCACAATGGCTGTGCATTCACCGCAGATCGCATAAGCAACATTCATCCCCTGTGGGAGCGAGCCTGCTCGCGAATTCAAGCATCACCACAAGAACTGAGTGTTACTCAAATAAAAGTCGCACCACTGGCGCGACTTTTATTTGCTTATTCCCATAAACCATAAGCACCGCACTTTGCGTGATATGGCCTGCGCGGGTTTGCCGGTATGATAGGCGACCCCGCACGTCTGGATTGCGAATACGCCATGACCTTGCAGTACCCAACCATCGCCGATTGCGTCGGCAACACGCCGCTGGTGCGTTTGCAGCGCCTGCCCGGCGCCACCAGCAACACCCTTTTGCTCAAGCTCGAAGGGAACAACCCGGCGGGTTCGGTCAAGGACCGCCCGGCGTTGTCGATGATCACTCGCGCCGAGTTGCGCGGGCAGATCAATCCCGGCGATACGCTGATCGAGGCGACCTCCGGCAACACCGGCATCGCGCTGGCGATGGCCGCTGCGATCAAGGGTTACAAGATGATCCTGATCATGCCGGACAACTCCAGCGCCGAGCGTAAAGCGGCGATGACCGCTTACGGTGCCGAGCTGATCCTGGTGACTCAGGAAGAGGGCATGGAAGGCGCCCGCGATCTGGCCCAGCGTATGGAAGCCGAAGGCCGTGGCAAGGTGCTCGACCAGTTCGCCAATGGCGACAACCCCGAAGCGCACTACACCACCACCGGCCCGGAAATCTGGCGTCAGACCCAGGGCAGCATCACCCATTTCGTCAGTTCGATGGGCACCACCGGCACCATCATGGGCGTGTCGCGCTACCTCAAAGAGCAGAGCGACAGCGTGCAGATCGTCGGTCTGCAACCGATGGAAGGCTCGGCCATTCCCGGCATCCGCCGCTGGCCGCAGGAATACCTGCCGAAGATCTATCAGGCTGACCGCGTCGATCGCATCGTCGACATGGCGCAAAGCGAAGCCGAAGACGTTACCCGGCGCCTGGCCCGCGAAGAAGGCATCTTCTGCGGCGTGTCCTCGGGCGGTGCGGTGGCAGCGATGCTGCGCTTGTCCAGAGAAGTTGAAAACGCGGTGATCGTCGCGATCATCTGCGACCGTGGCGACCGTTACCTGTCGACCGGCATTTTCGACGCGCCGAACTGATGGCCAAACACGAGAGAGGCCTGCGCTTCCAGCCCACCGGCGGCAGCAAGGCGCCACAGATCCCGACCGGCAAAAAGCAGCGCTTGAGTATCGAGCGCCTGGCCAATGACGGTCGCGGTATCGCGTTTTTCGAAGGCAAAACCTGGTTCGTCCTCGGCGCCCTTGCCGGTGAAGAGGTCGAAGCACGGGTGCTCGGCGCCCACGGCAAAGTGGTCGAGGCGCGTACCGAACGGGTATTCACTGCCAGCGAATTGCGTCGTCCGGCAGCGTGCGCGCACTTCGGCCGTTGTGGCGGTTGCAGCGTTCAGCACTTGCCCCACGACGAACAACTCGCCCTGAAACAGCGCATGCTCGCCGAGCAATTGTCGCGGGTGGCCGGTGTCGAACCTGAAGAATGGGCGGCGCCGCTGACCGGCCCGGAATTCGGCTACCGTCGGCGCGCGCGGATCGCCGTGCGCTGGGACATGAAGGCAAAGAAACTCGAAGTAGGTTTCCGCGCCGCCGGCAGTCAGGACATCGTCGCGATCAGCGAATGCCCGGTGCTGGTACAGCCCTTGCAACCGATCATGACCCGCTTGCCGGAGATGCTCCGTCGTTTGAGCAAACCGCAAGCGTTGGGCCATGTCGAGTTGTTCAGCGGCTCATCACTGGCGGTATTGCTGCGGCACATGGCGCCGTTGTCCGAAGCGGATCTGAGCATCCTCAAGGATTTCTGCCGGTTTCATGAAGCGCAGTTGTGGTTGCATGGCGAAGGCGAACCGCAACCGGTCGAGGCCGGTCAGAGCCTCGGTTATCGCCTGGAGCAGTGGGATCTTGAGCTGGCGTACCGGCCGGGAGACTTTGTTCAGGTCAACGCGAGGGTTAACGAAGCGATGATCGCCCAAGCGCTGGACTGGCTGAAACCAGCGGCTGAAGAACGCGTGCTCGACCTGTTTTGCGGGTTGGGAAATTTTGCGTTACCGCTGGCCAAAAGCGTCCGTGAAGTGGTGGCGGTGGAGGGTGTGCAGACCATGGTCGAGCGTGCCGCTGCAAATGCCATCAGTAACAATTTGCATAACACAAAGTTTTTTCAAGCCGATTTATCCCAGCCTTTGACCGATGCCCAGTGGATCGGAAACGGCTTTTCTGCGGTACTCTTGGACCCACCGCGTGACGGTGCTTTCGAGGTGGTGCGCAAGCTCGCGACCCTGGGTGCCAAACGGTTGGTATATGTGTCGTGCAACCCGGCCACGCTGGCGCGCGACACGCAGGAATTGATCAAGCAGGGCTACCGGTTAAAACGTGCCGGGATTCTCGATATGTTTCCTCAGACGGCACATGTCGAGGCCATGGCGTTATTTGAAGCGAGCCAGGACGGCTCGTCTGAATCCGTCTGATCTGTCCGCGCAGCGCTCGCCTGAGCCCCGCGAGCGCGAACGGACACTGAGGATCAGCGATTTGACGCATTGAATCTGCGTCGTAGGGAAGGTAAAGCAGCATGGTACAGGTGAGAGCACACCAGCCGATCAACACCGACGGCAGTATCAATCTCGAGGCCTGGCTCGATCACGCGGTCAGTGTCGATCTGGCACTGGATCGCGAGGCCTTGAAAGAGGCCTGCGAGTTCGCTCGCGAGGCCGAACAGCAGTCCAACGCGAAGAAGAATCTGTGGGCCGAAGGCTCCGGCAGTTTCAGCACTGGCCTTGAGATCGCCGAGATCCTCGCCGACCTCAAGCTCGATCAGGATTCGCTGGTCGCCGCCGTGTTGTATCGCGGCGTGCGCGAAGGCCAGATCGAGCTGGCGGCCATCGGCCAGCGCTTCGGTCCGGTAGTGGCCAAGCTGATCGACGGCGTGCAGCGCATGGCGGCCATCAGCGCCAGCCTCAGCCCACGGCAATCAATGGTCATGGGCACCCAAGGGCAGGTGGAGAACCTGCGCAAGATGCTCGTGGCCATGGTCGATGATGTGCGCGTTGCGCTGATCAAACTGGCCGAACGCACCTGCGCGATTCGTGCGGTGAAAACCGCCGACGATGAAAAGCGCAACCGCGTCGCTCGCGAAGTCTTCGACATCTATGCGCCGCTGGCCCATCGCCTCGGCATCGGTCACATCAAATGGGAGCTGGAGGACTTGTCCTTCCGCTATCTCGAACCCGATCAATACAAGCAGATCGCCAAGTTGCTCCACGAGCGGCGGCTGGATCGCGAGCGTTTCATCAGCGACGTGATGACCCAGCTCAAGGACGAACTGCAGGCCACCGGCGTCGACGCCGACATCAGCGGCCGGGCCAAACACATCTACTCGATCTGGCGCAAAATGCAGCGCAAGGGTCTGGAATTCAGCCAGATCTACGACGTTCGCGCGGTGCGCGTGCTGGTGCCGGAAATGCGCGACTGCTACACCGCGCTCGGCATCGTCCACACCCTGTGGCGGCACATCCCGAAAGAATTCGACGACTACATCGCCAACCCGAAAGAGAACGGCTACCGCTCGCTGCACACGGCGGTGATCGGTCCGGAAGGCAAGGTCCTCGAGGTGCAGATCCGCACCCACTCCATGCACGAAGAAGCCGAACTTGGCGTCTGCGCGCACTGGCGCTACAAGGGCACCGACGTCAAATCCGGCTCGAACCATTACGAAGAGAAAATTTCCTGGCTGCGTCAGGTCCTCGAATGGCATGAAGAGCTGGGTGATATTGGCGGTCTGGCCGAACAGTTGCGCGTCGACATCGAGCCCGATCGGGTCTACATCTTCACTCCAGACGGGCACGCCATCGACTTGCCGAAAGGCGCGACGCCGCTGGATTTCGCCTATCGGGTGCACACCGAAATCGGCCACAACTGCCGGGGCGCGAAGATCAACGGCCGTATCGTGCCGTTGAACTACAGCCTGCAGACCGGCGAGCAGGTCGAGATCATCACCAGCAAGCACGGCACGCCGAGCCGCGACTGGCTGAACCCGAACCTCGGTTACGTCACCACCTCGCGGGCGCGGGCGAAGATCGTTCACTGGTTCAAATTGCAGGCTCGCGATCAGAACGTTGCGGCCGGTAAAACCCTGATCGAGCGCGAACTCAATCGCCTCGGATTGCCGGCGGTGGATTTCGACAAGCTGGCCGAAAAGGCCAACATGAAAACCGCCGAAGACATGTTCGCCGCCCTCGGTGCCGGCGACCTGCGTCAGGCGCATCTGGTCAACCTTGCGCAGCAATTGGTCGAACCGGAGCGCGGCAACGAACAGTTGGAGCTGATCCCGCGCAAGGCCACCGGTTACAAACCGGGCAAGCGCGGCGATATCCAGATCCAGGGCGTCGGCAACCTGATGACGCAGATGGCCGGCTGCTGCCAGCCGCTGCCGGGCGATGCGATTGTCGGTTACATCACTCAGGGCCGTGGCGTGAGCATTCACCGCCAGGACTGCGCCTCGGTGCTGCAACTGGGCGGGCGCGAGCCGGAGCGGATCATTCAGGTCAGCTGGGGCCCGGTGCCGGTGCTCACCTATCCGGTGGACATCATCATCCGCGCCTACGACCGTTCCGGGCTGCTGCGTGACGTCTCGCAGGTGCTGCTCAACGAGCGCATCAACGTGCTGGCGGTCAACACCCGCTCGAACAAGGAAGACAACACTGCGCTGATGTCGCTGACCATCGAGATCCCCGGTCTGGATGCGCTGGGGCGGCTGCTGGGGCGGATTTCGCAACTGCCGAACATCATCGAAACGCGGCGTAACCGTACCCCGTGATGCCATTGATTGTTCCCTGTGGGAGCGAGCCTGCTCGCGAAGAGGGCGTGTCAGTCGACATCTTTGTTGCAGACACAGCGCTTTCGCGAGCAGGCTCGCTCCCACAATGGTTTTGTGGTGAGACAGAAAAATGATGTACAGCCTCGAAGACCTGCTCCATCTGATGTCCCGTCTGCGCGATCCGCAGTTCGGCTGTCCGTGGGACATCAAGCAAACCTACGCGACCATCGTCCCGCACACCCTCGAAGAAGCCTATGAAGTGGCCGATGCCATCGAACGTGGCGATCTCGACCATTTGCAGGGCGAGTTGGGTGATCTGTTGTTTCAGGTGGTGTATTACAGCCAGTTGGCCAAGGAAGAGGGGCGGTTCGAATTTGCCGGGGTGATCGACAGCATCACGCGCAAACTGATCCGCCGTCATCCGCATGTGTTCCCGACGGGCGACCTGTATGCGCCGCTCGACGTGCCGCGCTTGAGCGAAGAGCAGGTCAAGCAGCGCTGGGAAGAGATCAAGGCCGAAGAGCGCGCCGAGAAAGCCTCGGCGCCCGAGCAGTTGTCCTTGCTCGACGACGTGCCGGCCACCTTGCCGGGACTGTCGCGCTCAGCCAAGTTGCAGAAGCGCGCCGGGCAGGTCGGTTTCGACTGGCCGGATGCTTTGCCGGTGCTCGACAAGGTCCGCGAAGAGCTCGATGAAGTGCTCGAAGCCATGTCGGAAAATGATCCTGTGGCGGTGGCCGACGAGATCGGCGATCTGCTGTTTTCCGTGGTCAATCTGGCCCGGCATCTGAAGGTCGATCCGGAAACCGCTCTGCGCGGCGCCAATGGCAAGTTTGAAAGACGTTTCCGTTTTATCGAACAGGCATTGCGCGACACCCACCGTCCCATGGAAGATTGCACCCTCGAAGAGTTGGACGCCCTGTGGGGCGAAGCCAAACGCCAGGAAAAGAATGAGCCCAGCTGCGGCTGAGCCGTTGCCCAAGTGAGTAAGCATTGATGAGCCTTTCCCTTCGCGACCAGTTGCTCAAAGCAGGCCTGGTCAACCAAAAGCAGGCCAAGCAGGTCAGCAAAGACAAGCAGAAGCAACAGCGTCTGGCCCACAAAGGCCAGGCCGAGCTGGACGATTCGCAGCAGCGCGCCGCCCAGGAAGCCATGGCCGAGAAGGTCAAGCGCGACCAGGAACTGAACCGTCAGCAGAAAGAGAAGGCCGAGGCCAAGGCCCGCGCTGCGCAGGTCAAGCAGTTGATCGAAGTCTCGCGTCTGCCCAAGCTGACCACCGAGGACTACTACAACTTCGTCGATGACAAGAAGGTCAAGCGCATATCGGTCAACACGCTGATGCGCAACAAGCTCAGCAGCGGTTCGCTGGCGATCGTGCACCACAACGGCGGCTACGAAGTGATCCCCCGTGAAGCTGCGCTGAAGATCCAGGAGCGCGACCCGCAGCGCATCGTCCAGCTCAACGTGCAGACCGAAGAGGTCAACGCTGAGGACGATCCGTACGCGGCGTACCAGATCCCTGACGATCTGATGTGGTAAATCCAAGGCTGTAACAACGACGAACCCCGCTCATGGCGGGGTTTGTCGTTTTCAAATGCTGTGTTGTTTCAGGCGGACTTCAGTTCTCGTTGCTGTTCCTGCATTTCCAGCTCGGCCTTGTAGTTATGTGCATCGATCTCGTTGTGGAACATGCCGACCAGCAAGTCTTGTTGATGCACATCCCAGATACGGATGCCGGCGGCCAGGCCTTCATGGGACATGTGTGAATCGTCGCGTTCAGTTACTTTTACAGTCATCTGCTAGCTCCAGATCTCAAGTTACTGCACCAAGGCGTGTGCAGGACTCTGTTATAGGATTTGTTAGTCAGCTAAGTAAACTGCCGATTGGCGCAAGGTGTTGTTGCGGATTTCGCAACAAAGCTGGAGGCCGCGTAAACCGCGACATTCGGTCGCAGGGTAGTAAGTTTCATGACAGAAGTTTCATCTCCAGAACACTCTGGATCCCTGTCTTTGATCGTTCCCACGCGAAGCGTGGGAACGAACAACAACACTGACCGGAAGTTTCCCGGCTGATTTCTGCAGACGAAAAAAAAACGCCCCGAACCAGTCGGGGCGTTTTCATGTGCGGCTCAGCAGCGGGGAATTACTTGCCTTCCCAGCGCTTCAGTACCAGCGTGGCGTTGGTGCCGCCGAAGCCGAAGCTGTTGCTCATCACGGTGTTGATGGTGGCGTTCTCGCGGGTCTTGGTCAGCACCGGCAGATCGGCCACTTCCGGGTCGAGCTCGTCGATGTTGGCGGAGCCGGCAATGAAGTTGCCTTCCATCATCAGCATGCAGTAGATCGCTTCGTGCACGCCCGCGGCGCCCAGGGAGTGACCGGACAGGCTCTTGGTCGAGCTGATCGCTGGAGCCTTGTCGCCGAACACTTCACGCACACCTTTCATTTCCGCAACGTCGCCGACCGGAGTCGAAGTGCCGTGGGTGTTCAGGTAGTCGATCGGGGTGTCGACGGTGGACAGCGCCTGCTGCATGCAGCGGATCGCGCCTTCGCCGCTCGGAGCAACCATGTCGTAGCCATCGGACGTTGCGCCGTAGCCAACGATCTCGGCGTAGATCTTCGCGCCACGGGCCAGAGCGTGTTCCAGCTCTTCGACGACAACCATGCCGCCGCCGCCAGCGATGACGAAACCGTCGCGGTCCTTGTCATAGGCGCGGGAAGCTTGTTCCGGGGTGTCGTTGCGCTTGCTGGACAGAGCGCCCATCGCGTCGAACAGGAACGACTGGCTCCAGTGCTCTTCTTCACCGCCACCGGCGAAGACGATGTCCTGCTTGCCCATCTGGATCTGTTCCATGGCGGTACCGATGCAGTGAGCACTGGTGGCGCAGGCAGAAGCGATGGAGTAGTTCAGGCCCTTGATCTTGAAAGGCGTGGCCAGGCAAGCGGAAACGGTGCTGCTCATGGTCCGCGTTACACGGTATGGGCCAACGCGCTTCACGCCTTTCTCGCGGAGGATGTCCAGCGCTTCCATCTGGTTCAGCGTGGAAGCACCACCGGAACCAGCGATCAGGCCGGTGCGCGGGTTGGACACCTGCTCTTCGGTCAGGCCGGAGTCAGTGATGGCGTCTTTCATGGCCAGGTAGGCGTAAGCCGCTGCATGGCCGACGAAGCGATAGATCTTGCGATCGATCAGCTCTTCAAGGTTGAGGTCGATGGAGCCGGAAACCTGGCTACGCAGACCCATTTCAGCATATTCCGGGTTGAACCGGATGCCAGGGCGGCTTGCACGCAGGTTAGCGGAGACGGTCTCTTTGTCATTGCCCAGGCACGAAACGATGCCCAGACCAGTGATAACGACGCGGCGCATGCGAATAACCCTTAGAAGTTGTCAGTGGAGGTGAACACGCCGACGCGCAGGCCTTCGGCGGTGTAGATTTCGCGTCCGTCGACACTGACCGAACCATCGGCGATGGCCATGTTCAGCTTGCCCTTGAGGACGCGTTTGATATGAATGTTGTAAGTGACTTTCTTGGCGGTCGGCAGCACCTGACCGAAGAATTTCACTTCGCCCGAACCCAGCGCACGGCCGCGGCCCGGCAGGCCTTGCCAGCCTAGGAAGAAGCCGACCAGTTGCCACATGGCATCCAGACCCAGGCAGCCCGGCATCACCGGATCGCCTTCGAAATGGCAGGCGAAGAACCACAGGTCAGGGTTGATATCCAGCTCGGCGACCAATTCACCTTTGCCGTACTTGCCGCCTTCTTCGCTGATATGGGTGATGCGATCCACCATCAGCATGTTCGGGGCGGGCAGTTGCGCGTTACCTGGGCCGAACAGCTCACCGCGACTGCAGCGCAGCAGGTCTTCCCGAGTAAAGGCGTTTTGTTTGGTCATGCGAGCTCCTCAATAATCCCATGCGGCAGGTGGGGCAGATCTTCCCGACCGTTCAAGGCGTTCATGCCTCGAACCGGCAGCCTACTCATAGACTATTGCGTTGTGGTGAAAGTCACAGCACCAAGGACATGAATGTACACTTGTGCACTGAAATTTTTAATCAAGCCCCTTTTGGGGCTCGTTCGGGTGCCTAAGACTGCCGCACTTTCGCTTTTCACGCCAGTCGCAGATGGTCGAAAGGCCCACACTACGACACCCAGCGCTGCAAAATCTGCTGCAGGTCATTGCGTTTGAACGGCTTGGCCAGGTAATCGTTCATCCCCGCTGCCAGACAGGTTTCGCGATCGCCCTGCAAGGCGTTGGCGGTCAGCGCGATGATCGGCACATCGCGCCGTCCGGGCAGGTCGCGGATCTGTCGCGTGGCCTCGTAGCCGTCGATGATCGGCAGCCGGCAATCCATCAGAATCACTTCGAACTCGCTGCCCTCGGCACTGCGCACCGCCTGCGCGCCATCGGTTGCCACACTGACGGCAAAACCCAGACTGCGCAGCATCGCTTCGATCACGGTCTGGTTGACCGGGTTGTCTTCGACCAGCAACACATGGCGTCCTTCACCCTGACCACTACCGTTCGGCGCTCGCGGCGCGGCCAGCGCTGGCATTGCCTGCTTATATAGCGCCAATGGAATTTCCAGAGTGAATACCGAACCGCGTCCTTCCTCACTCTGCGCGCGCAACGTACCGCCCATGCGTTCGGCCAGGGTCCGTGCGATCGGCAGACCAAGACCGGTGCCACCGTAACGACGGGAGATCGAACTGTCGGCCTGCTGGAAGGCATTGAACATCAGCTCCAGACTTTCCGAAGAAATGCCGATGCCGCTGTCACGCACCGAGCAGGTGAACCACAGCAGTTCATGGTCCAGCGACTGCCATTGCGCCTCGATGCTGACCCGGCCCTGCTCGGTGAACTTCAAGGCATTGCCAACCAGGTTGACCAGAATCTGCCGGATCCGCGTCGGATCGCCCTGCACCTGCAAGCCGCGCATGTCGTCGGGAATGCGCAGATTCAGTGCCAGGCCTCGCTGCACCGCGCTGTGCTGGAACGATTGCGCGCAGGCGCCGATCAGCTCGGCGAGATTGAACGGGATGTGCTCCAGCTCCAGCTCCGAACGCTCGATTCGCGAGAAGTCGAGAATGTCATTGATGACCTTGAGCAGATGTTCGGTCGACTCCGAAGCAAGCGCGGCGTATTCGACCTGCTCCTCGGTCATCTCGGTGGTTTCGAGCAATTGCAACATGCCCAGCACACCGTTCATGGGCGTGCGTAGTTCATGGCTCATCATCGCCAGAAAATCCGATTTGGCGTTGTTGGCTTTTTCCGCCTCCTCGCGGGTCTGGATCAGTTGCGCCATCGCTTGCTGCTGTTCGCGACTGGCCTGCTCCAGCGCTTGGGCGAGGTTGTTGATGTGCTGCGACAGTGCGCCCAGTTCGGTGTCGTCGACAATCGGCAGCGGGGTTTTGTAATCGCCTTCCTGAATCGCCTTGACCGCATCGCCAATGTCACGGATCGGCTGCGACAGACTGCCGGCCAGACGACGGGCGACGACGAAGGTGAAGAGCAGGGCGAACAGCGCGAGAATCCCGGCCTTGAACAGGATCTCCTGCTGGCGCTGACTGAAAGCATCGTTGGACAGGCCGACGATCACTCGCCCCAGATAATCCTCGCCGGCGGCGCTGTTGCTGACTTTGCCGTCCTGGAAGAAGTCGTTGTGCAAGGCGATCCGCTGCAAACGCACCGGCGCCTGGAACACTTCGACCTGATGCGGGCGACTGTGGCTGTCGGCCGGTTGTTCGACATACACCAGAATCCGGTTGGCGCTGTCCTGCACTTCGAGAAAGCGCACGTTGGGCGTGGCGAGTGTCGCCTTGAGCAGGCTTTCCAGCACTTCGTTGTTGCCGGAGATCACCCCGTATTCCGTGGCCGGGGCGAGTTGGTTGGCGATCAACTGGCCGGTGTGGTTCAGCTCCTGGCGCAAATCCTGGATGCGCACGAAGGTAAAGAAGCTGATCAACAGCAACGTCAGCAGCAGCGCCGGCCCGAGGCTGATCAGCTGCGTGCGGGTGTTGATGTCCCAACGGCGACGAAAACTCATGGGCGGCGCTCTCCTTCGGCCAAGGCACTGGCGACAGATGCTTCATTCAGCGGTTCGATGCCTAAAGAACGAGCCACCTGCGCATTACTTGAGACTTTGAAACGAGCGGGGTAAAGCGTTCGCGGCCATGCGCTGGTGGGCTGATCGAGCAAATGGTCGAGGACGGCCAGCCAGTCGCTCTGGTCGCTGTAGGTACTGGCGAGGCTGCCAGCGCGAACGAATGCAATGTTGGGGCCGATCAGCGCAACCTGTCGCGAGTAGCTGCTGAGCAGGAGGTTTTTCGCCGTTTGCGAGTTGTACAGATCGGGGTCATCGAGGCCGAGCAAGACGTCGCTGCTTTTCAGCACCGCTTGCAGCGGACGACTGTCGTGGATGTTGTCCCAGCGCTGGCTGACAATCTCCAGATTCAGCGGCCGCGCAGCCGCGCGCAATTCGTCAATGAGGAATTCGCCGTGTTCATCGAACAGCACACCGACCCGCCGGGCCTGCGGCAAGATCCGGCGGATCAGTTGCAGTTGCCGGCTCAGCGGCGGGTCGCTCCAGAGCAGGCTCAGGCGCGCCGGTTGGGCATCGGCAAAACGCTGGCGCGCCTGCAAGCGGCTGATGCGCAACACCAGCGTCGACGGGCCTTGTGAGTCTTGCAGACGCCAGTCGAGGCTGGGCAGGTCTAGGAGGATCAAGCGCAGACTGGCCGGCAGTTTGCCCGGAGCCGGCAAGCTGGCCAGCGGCTGGAACCGCACATTGTCGGTCGGGCGCAGTTCACTCAGCGCTTGCACGAAGGCCTGCACGCCGGGGCTTTCCTCGGCGCCGGTCAACAGAATATCCGCCGCTTGCACCGCGACGCCGTGCAGCCACGCAGTCATGAACAGGCAGAGCCCGGCCAGCCAGTGACCCAGGGTAGGCGTCTTCCGTGACGGGCCGGTGCACATCCTAGAACTCCAGCTCGGCACTGAAATACATCACCCGGCGTTCATCGTAATTATTGTCGACGAAAGTGTTCGGCTGATGGTCGAGGCGCTGTTGCAGCACGCCGGCCAATTGCAGCTGAGCTTTGCCAATGGCGATGCGTTTGGCGATGCGCGTGTCGACGCGCTCGAAGCGATAGCCGTTGAGCGCGTTGTCGCCGTAATAGAAGAGGGCGCTGTTCCAGCCATGGCCCCAATTGCGCAGCCAACCGGCGGAACCGCTGTTGCGCGAGGTGAACTGTTGGTCCAGCGGATTGCTCGCCTCGGCGTCGACGAAGGCGTAGGTCAAACGCAAGCGGTCGGCGCTGCTGAGGCGCCAGTCGAGTTGCGTTTCGGTGCCGCGAAAGCGCGAGCTGTTGGCGTTGCTGGCGATGTACTGATTATTGCGCAGCGGCTCGCTGATCATCCCGGTGATTTCGTCGTAGAACAGCTTCACGTCCACGGCCAGCCCAAGCTCGGCGAAGTAGCCGTTGTAGCCCAATTCCCGCGAGCGCATGTGTTCCTGATCAAGATCACCGGGGCCACGGGTCTTGACGAAATAGCGCGCCGACGACTGGCCGTAAGCCGAGGGTCGCAGGTTGCTGACCTGATAGCTCCAATTGACGTTGTTCTCGAACATGTCCGGCGAACGGATCGCCTCCGAGTACACCGCGCGCAGGCCATGACGCGGGTTGATCAGGTAGTTGACCGCGAAGCGCGGGGTCAGCGAACTGCCGATCAGTTGCGTGTCTTCGAACATCGCTCCGCCCTGCACCAGCCAGTGCTCGGTAGCGCGCCATTCCAGTTGGCCGAAGGCGCGCCAGGTGGTGTCGTCGAGGGTGCCGTTGAAGTAGGTTTCGGAATCGGCGCGGTCGTAGCGGTAATTCAGGCCGCTGACCAGGCGCAGGCTGTCGGACAGGCTGAGGGTGTCCTGCAGCTCGAGGTCGTAGCGCGATTCGCGGGCGCTCTGGTCGATATCGCCGCACAAGGTCTGGCTGGCGCCGTTGCGCCATTGCTCGAGCACTTGATTGGCCAGCGCCATTTCCTGCGGCGTGCCGGGTGCCGCGCCGGGGCCGGTGAACTGGTTGATGTTGCGCGCCAGCCGTTCGGTGTAATTCGGGTTGAGCTGCCACAGCTGCGCCAGCTCGGGGCTGAACGACACCTCGGCATCGCAGGCGCGCCAGACTTGCTGGCGATCCCAGTGCTGCGCCGAACCTTGCACATACAGGCTGTGTTCGGGATTGATATCGAGGTTCCAGCGCACCGAACCGGCGTAATCCTTGGCCACCACGTCGGAATTGTTCCCGGCGTCGGTAATCCCCGAGAACACCGGGCGGTAGGTATAAGGTCGCTGATTGCTGCCGTCCTTGGCGTTGAGCTGCCAGTCGAGGCTTTGCCCTTCATTGAGGTCGTGGCTGACCGCCAGGCTCAGACGATTCAAGCGTCGACTGTCGCGATAATCCGCGCCGTTGCGGTCGCTGTCGAAACCGTCGTCTTCCTGGCCGGACAGCGACAGGCGCAGATCACCGCCAGCCCAACCGGTGCCTTGACTGGCATAAAAGTCGTTGATGCCACGCTGGCCACGGGTGATTTTCAGGCGCGTGCCATGGCTGTCGGCCGGGTGGCGGGTGATGATGTTGATCACCGCCATCAGCGCGTTGGCGCCGTAGCTGACCGTGTTCGGGCCGCGAAATACCTCGATCCGGTCGATGTCTTCCATCGCTACCGGGATATCGCTCCAGTCCACCGTCGCCAGGCCGGCGCGATACACCGAGCGGCCATCGATCAACACCTGCATGCGCCGTGCTTCACTGGCGTTGGTGCCGTGGTAATTCACCGCCGGCTGATTGCCGTTGATGCTGCCAACCATCATCCCCGGCACCAGTCGCAGTAGCTCGCTGATGTCGCGGGCACCGCTGGCGCTGATCAATTCGCTGTCGAGAACGGTCATGCTCCCGGGCACTTCCGCTGGCGTCTGCTTCAGCCGCGTGGCCGTGAGTACCTGCGGCAGCGTCTGGCTGTCGACGAACAGATCGTCCGCCAGCACTAGCGGGCTGAACAGCAGCGCCAGGAGCAGCGGCGAGCGCGGGGGAGGAGGGCCAGAAAACACGACACAGCCTGCAGAGAGAAGAATTGGCGCGCATGTTAACCGAGGGCGGCGACTTTTCCAGTGACGTTGCAGGCATTTTCCTAGGTTTTATTGGTCTTCTTCCTACAAATGTCGGTAATTGTTGCTGGGGCTGGCCGCCATCGGGTCGCCCCGTATAATGCCCGGCATCGCCACTGGTATGGATTAACGGATTGCATATGACTGAACAGCGCCCGATTGCGGTCCTGGGAGGCGGAAGTTTTGGTACCGCCGTGGCCAATCTGCTGGCCGAGAACGGCCATCAAGTCCTTCAGTGGATGCGTGACCCCGAGCAGGCCGAGGCCATCCGGGTCAATCGCGAAAACCCGCGTTACCTCAAAGGCATCAAGATTCTCCCGGGCGTGACTGCTGTCACCGACCTGCAAGCCACTCTCGATGCCTGCGATCTGTGCTTTGTCGCGCTGCCATCCAGCGCCTTGCGCACGGTACTCGCCGCCCACGCCGAGCGCTTGAGCGGCAAGATGCTGGTCAGCCTGACCAAAGGCATCGAAGCGCAGACCTTCAAGCTGATGAGCCAGATTCTCGAAGAGATCGCCCCGCAGGCGCGCATCGGCGTGTTGTCCGGTCCGAACCTGGCGCGGGAAATCGCCGAGCACGCACTGACCGCCACGGTGGTCGCCAGTGAAGACGAAGAACTGTGCAAAGCGGTGCAAGCCGCCCTGCACGGGCGCACCTTCCGCGTCTACGCCAGCGCCGACCGTTTCGGTGTCGAGCTGGGCGGGGCGTTGAAAAACGTTTACGCGATCATCGCCGGCATGGCGGTGGCGCTGGAGATGGGCGAGAACACCAAGAGCATGCTGATCACTCGCGCCTTGGCCGAGATGACCCGCTTTGCGGTGAATCAGGGCGCCAACCCGATGACCTTCCTTGGTCTGGCCGGGGTCGGCGATCTGATCGTCACCTGTTCGTCACCCAAGAGCCGCAACTACCAGGTCGGCTTCGCCCTCGGTCAAGGCTTGAGCCTCGACGAAGCGGTGTCGCGTCTTGGCGAGGTCGCCGAAGGGGTCAACACCCTCAAGGTGCTCAAGGCCAAGTCCCAGGAAGTCGGCGTGTACATGCCGCTGGTCGCCGGGCTGCACGCGATCCTGTTCGAGGGACGCACGCTGGAGCAGGTGATCGGTCTACTGATGCGTGCCGAGCCGAAAACCGACGTCGACTTTATTTCCACCAGCGGTTTCAACTGATTCAGCTGTTACACGGACAGGAAGCAAGCCATGAACGATCCGAAAAGCGAAACCCAGTACGAATCCATCCTCCTGCGGGTGTTGTGGATGATCGTTTATCTGCTGGTCTGGCAAGTCGCGCAGTTCATCCTCGGCGCGGTGGTCTTGGTGCAACTGATCTACCGCCTGATCTACGGCGCACCGAGCGCCAGCCTGATGAATTTCGGCGACAGCCTCAGCCAGTTCCTCGCGCAGATCGGCCGCTTCGGCACGTTCCACAGTGACCAGAAGCCCTGGCCGTTCGCCGACTGGCCAGCGCCGCGCACCCCGGAAGGTGAAGCGCCGCACACCGTTGCCCCGGCCGCGCATCCGGTGCGCGATGAGGAGCCCAAACTATGAAACTGTGGGTATTGCGTCATGGTGAGGCGGTGCCTCACGGCTCGAAAATCGATTCCGAGCGCGAGCTGACCGAGCATGGTCGTAACGAAGTCCTGCGCAGCGCGGCGCATTTGATGGGCCAGCCGCTGACGGCGATTTACGCCAGCCCTTATCTGCGCGCGCAGCAGACCGCGCAGATTGTCCGCGAGGCATTGGGTTTCGAGCCGGAGATTCGCACGGTCGAATGGCTGACGCCGGAAAGCGATCCGGACAAGGTCGCCGAGCAATTGGTGTCGGTGAGCAATGTGCTGCTGGTCAGCCACAACCCGTTGGTGGGCAATCTGCTCAGCTATCTGCAGCACGGCGCCGGGCATCCGCCGGAGCGGGTGAGTACGGCGGGGCTGGCGGAGCTTGAGCACAGCGAACTGCTGATTGGCTCGATGAAGCTCAATAGCCTCAAGCACCCTTAACGCCATATCCCTGTGGGAGAGAGCCTGCTCGCGAAGGCGGCGTGTCATTCACCCTTTTTGGGGCTGACATACTGCATTCGCGAGCAGGCTCGCTCCCACATTGATTTCTGCCAACCCATGAAATTATTTGTTTGAAAATTCCAACCAAGCACTTGCTTGGTTGACTACGCTTGCTCCAGACCAAAAAAACAGGAGCGAGTCGCATGTCTGCCGCCTTCCGTTTGCCGCTGGACGTGTTCTACGAACGGGAAGCCCGGCATCCGCGCCAGCGCTTTCTGGTGCAGCCCATCGGCGGTGGTCAGGTCGAGACGCTGACGTGGGCCGATGTCGGCCATCAGGCCCGCTGTGCGGCGCACTGGTTGCGCGCGCGGGAGCTGCCGCCCGGCAGCCACATTGCGCTGATCTCGAAAAATTGCGCGCACTGGATCATCGCCGATCTGGCGATCTGGATGGCCGGACATGTGTCGGTGCCGCTGTACCCCAATCTCACCGCTGAATCCGTTGCGCAAGTGCTGACTCACTCGGAAAGTGCGCTGGCGTTCATCGGCAAGCTCGATGGCTGGGCTGGCATGTCGCAAGGCGTGCCGACGGGTTTGCCGACCATCAGCCTGCCGCTGCATCCGCCAGGCGAGTTCGATTACAGCTGGGCGGACCTGCAGAGCTGTTCGCCAATCCAGGACGATCCACGCCCCGCCGCCGGACAATTGGCGACGATCATCTACACCTCCGGCACCACCGGCCTGCCCAAAGGCGTGATGCACAGTTTCGCCAATCTCGGTTTCGCCACCAGTCGCGGCACGCAGCTGTTCGGGCTCAACGAGAACGATCGGCTGCTGTCGTATCTACCGCTGTGCCACGTTGCCGAGCGCATGTTTGTCGAATTGGCCTCGATCTATACCGGGCAGACAGTGTTCTTCGCCGAAAGCCTCGAGACTTTCATCACCGATCTGCAGCGCGCGCGGCCTACGGCAATGTTCGGCGTGCCGCGTATCTGGACCAAATTCCAGATGGGTGTTTACAGCAAGATCCCGGCGCAGCGCCTGGATTTTCTCCTCGGGCTGCCCTTCATCGGCAAGCGGGTCGGCCACAAAGTGCTGGCCGGGCTCGGCCTGGATGCCTTGCGCGTAGCGTTGTCGGGCGCCGCGCCGGTACCGCAGACCTTGCTCGCCTGGTATCAGAAACTTGGCCTCGATGTGCTGGAGGTGTACGGCATGACCGAGGGCTGCGGTTATTCGCATATCTGCCTGCCGGGGCGATACAAGCAAGGCTGGATTGGCCAGCCGTGCCCGGAAGTCGAGGTGCGCATCGATGAGGCCGGCGAGGTGCAGGTGCGCAGTCAGGCCAACATGCTCGGCTATTTCAAGGAACCGCAAAAAACCGCTGAGACCCTCACCGCAGACGGCTTTCTGCGCACCGGCGACAAGGGCGAGCAGGACAGCGAAGGGCGTCTGCGCCTGACCGGCCGGCTCAAGGAAATCTTCAAGACCAGCAAGGGCAAATACGTCGCGCCGGCGCCGATCGAAAACCGTCTGGCCGTGCATTCACGCATCGAACAAGTGTGCGTGGTCGGCGATGGCCTGAGTGCACCGCTGGGGTTGTGCGTGCTGTCGACGGTCAATCAGCAAGAGCCTCGTGCCAGCCTGCACGCCAGCCTGGAAAAATTGCTGGAGGAGGTCAACGCCGCCCTCGACAAGCACGAACGCCTGCACCGGCTGGTGGTGGTCAAGGACAACTGGGCGGTGGATAACGGCTTCCTCACGCCGACCCTGAAAATCAAACGCAACGTCATCGAAGACCGCTACGGCGCACGCTTCGAAGAATGGAGCGCGCGCAGCGAGGCGGTGCTGTGGCAGGATTGAGCATCGATTACAACAACAAAGGAAGTCTGCGATGAGCTTGTGGCGTACTACTCCCGACATCGAACAGTTGAATGCGATCCAGAAGAACACCATCGGCGAAGTGCTGGATATTCGTTTCGAAGCCTTCGACGAACAGTCGCTGACCGCGAGCATGGTCATCGACCATCGCACCCACCAGCCTTACGGTCTGCTGCATGGCGGCGCATCGGTGGTACTGGCGGAAACCGTCGGCTCGATGGCCAGTTATCTGTGCATCGATGCCAGCAAGTTCTATTGCGTCGGCCTGGAGATCAACGCCAACCATTTGCGCGGTTTGCGCAGTGGGCGGGTGACGGCAGTGGCCACGCCGATCCATATCGGCCGCACCACGCATGTCTGGGACATCCGTTTGACCAGCGACGAAGGCAAGGCCAGTTGCGTGTCGCGCCTGACCATGGCGGTGGTGCCGCTGGGGGAACAGCCGCCGCTGCGTTGACATTTATCGGGTTCCGTCAGGTCGAGCCCTCACCCCAGCCCTCTCCCAGAGGGAGAGGGGGCCTACCGTGTGGTTTTCGCGATCCTCGTCGACCTGATAATTCGAGTCGAGCTCAGGTCCCGGACACTCCCCCGATCTGCTCCCTTTCCCCCTCGCTCCCTTGGGGGAGAGGGCTGGGGTGAGGGGGCAGCGGTCTCGCTGATACACATCACCCTGACCGGACTGTCATCATTCCTGGCACTTACAGTCATTGCTGCGGTGCCGGCTCTTGCGGACAATCAACGCCACGTTTCCCGCCCATGGATTTGCCCGCATGTCGCAACCGATCTTTTTCGCCCACGCCAACGGTTTCCCCTCGGGGACCTATGGCAAGTTGTTCGCGGCGCTGGCGCCGGAGTATCGGGTCGTGCATCTGGAGCAGCACGCCCATGACCCGCGTTTTCCGGCGGACGACAACTGGTACAACCTGGTCGATGAACTGATCCATCACCTCGAGCTGCAGGAACAGCCGGTGTGGGGCGTTGGCCATTCCTTTGGCGGTCTGCTGCACTTGCACGCGGCGTTGCGCTGTCCCGAGCTGTATCGCGGCGTGGTCATGCTCGATTCGCCGGTGCTGACCCGCACCGATCAGTGGGTGATTCGTGCGGCCAAGCGTTTTGGTTTCATCGACCGGCTGACCCCGGCCGGGCGCACCCTCGGGCGCCGTGAAGAATTCGCCGATCTCGACAGTGCACGCAGTTACTTTTCCGGCAAAACCCTGTTTCGCGGCTTCGATCCGGAATGCTTCGATGCCTACCTGCAACATGGTTTGCATCAGGTCGACGACAAGCTGCGTCTGCGTTTTGACCCGGCCACGGAAATCAGCATTTATCGCGGCGTGCCGCACACCAGCCCCGGGCGCACCCGGCAGTTGCAGGTGCCGCTGGCCATCGTGCGGGGGCACAAGAGCCGCGTGGTCATGCGCCATCACACACGTTTCGTCTCGCGTCTGCCCCAGGGCGAGGCGCTGAGCATGCCTGGCGGGCACATGTTCCCGCTGGAGCGTCCGCAGGACACGGCGCGGCTGCTCAAGAATCTGTTCATGCGCTGGGAACAGCGACAGAACAAGGATTGCGCATGAGCCCGACCTGCGAAGAAGTGCGCCTGAACCTGCCGCACATCGAATTGGCCGCGCATATGTTCGGCCCCGAGGACGGCTTGCCGGTGATCGCGTTGCACGGCTGGCTCGACAACGCCAACAGCTTCGCCCGGCTGGCGCCCAAGCTTGACGGCCTGCGCATCGTCGCGCTGGACATGGCCGGCCACGGTCATTCCGGGCATCGGCCAAGCGGCGCCGGTTATGCCTTGTGGGACTACGCCCATGATGTGTTGCAAGTCGCTGAACAACTGGGCTGGAAGCGTTTCGGCCTGCTCGGGCATTCGATGGGCGCGATTGTCTCGATGGTGCTGGCCGGTTCGCTGCCCGAGCGCATCAGCCATCTGGCGCTGATCGACGGCGTGATTCCTCCGACAGACAAGGGCGAAAACGCTGCCGAGCGCATGGGCATGGCCTTACAGGCGCAACTCGCTCTGCGGGACAAGCGCAAACCGGTCTATACCACCCTCGAGCGAGCCATCGAGGCACGGATGAAAGGTCTGGTGGCGGTCAGTCGCGAAGCCGCTGAGCTGTTGGCCCAGCGCGGTTTGATGCCGGTGCCCGGCGGTTACACCTGGCGCACCGACAATCGCCTGACCCTGCCATCGCCGCTGCGCCTGACGGAAGAACAGGCGATGGCGTTTGCCTCGCGCGTCAGTTGCCCGGCTCATCTGGTGGTCGCGGCGGATGGCATGTTGGCCAGGCATCCTGAGTTGCTGGAGCGTCTACCCTTCAGCCACGAACAGTTGCCGGGCGGGCATCATCTGCACCTGAATGATGAGGCTGGCGCAGGTCTTGTAGCAGACTGTTTCAATCGCTTCTTCGCCATGCCTTGACTTGCTACCGGCAACTGCCGAGGCTGGGCGGGTTGAAACAGGAGACAAACTTGATGGATTTCTATACCGCTGCGACCCCGACCCGCCCAGCCATGACCGTCCGGTGAGCCTGACTATGCGGCCACTCAGTCTTTTCGCGCTGTGCTGCTTCAGCTCCTTGTCCTTCGCTGCCGATGTGCCGGGCAGCCAGGATCTGCAAATCGTGCCGCGTCTGGCCGACGCACAGATCGTCGACTATCGCCCGGCGGCCGAGCTGGAGCGCATCTACCCGCTGGGCTCGATCCGCAAGATCAGCGGCCAGTTGCGGTTCGACGGTCAGGTCACCGCCCGCGGCCAGACCACCTCGGTGACCTACGAGTTGCCGCCGGAACATTCCGCCACCGAAGCCTTCACCGCCGCCCGCGAAGCCCTGCAACAGCAGGACGCCGAGTTGCTGTTCTGGTGCCAGGCCCGCGATTGCGGCGAAAGCAGCCTGTGGGCCAACGAAGTGTTCGGCAACGCCAAGCTGTATGGCGCTGACGAGCAGCAGGCTTATCTGTTGCTCCGGCTGGCGGCGCCAAAGGACAACACGCTGGTGGCGCTCTACAGCATCACTCGCGGCAATCGCAAAGCCTATCTGCATGTCGAGCAATTCGAGGCGACTGCGCCGTTGGGCGAGTTGTTGCCGACCTCGGCAACCCTGCTGCGCCAGTTGAAAAGCACCGGCGAGCTGGATTTCCCGAAACTCGCTGATGAGCCGGATGCCACCTGGCTGCGCCTGATTTCCCGTGGCCTGAATCTCGACACGACCTTGCGGGTCACGGTTTCCGGGCCCAAGGCCGAAGCCTGGCGCCAGGCGTTGATCACTCAGGGTGTGCGGGCGGCCCGGATGGAAACCGGCAATCTCGAAGGCTCGGGCCTGCGCATCGACCTGTTGCGATAAGCTGTGCCAGTCGAGCACGCACGCAGTGTTCGCCTACTCTTTCGCTGACTGACTTTGCCGGGACTTTCCATGCTCAATAACGATCGCCTGCTGGTGCAGATTCTGCTGCTGGTGTTGTTTGGTGCCAGCCTGTGGGTGATGGCGCCGTTCTGGTCGGCGCTGTTCTGGGGCGCGGTGCTGGCGTTCGCCAGTTGGCCGCTGATGCGTTTGTTGACCCGCGCGCTCAATGGCCGCGAATCGCTGGCCGCGTTGATCCTGACACTGGGCTGGATGTTGCTGGTGGCGGCGCCGCTGGTGTGGCTGGGTTTCAATCTTGCCGATCATGTGCGCGATGCCACGGCATTGATCAAGGATGTGCAGGTCGACGGTTTGCCGGAAGCGCCCACCTGGCTTGGCAGCGTGCCATTGGTTGGTGAGCGACTGGTGGCGATGTGGGACAGCATCGATCAGCAGGGCGCGGCGTTGATGGTCTCGATCAAGCCATATCTGGGCCAGGTCGGCAACTGGCTGCTGGCGCGCAGTGCGCAGATCGGTGGCGGGATTCTCGAGCTGACGCTGAGCCTGGTGTTCGTGTTCTTTTTCTACCGTGACGGGCCACGACTGGCGGCGTTTGTGCACAGTCTGTTGCAGCGCTTGATTGGCGATCGTGCCGGTTATTACATCGAATTGGTGGCGGGCACGGTGCAGCGGGTGGTCAACGGTGTGATTGGTACGGCGGCAGCGCAGGCGGTGCTGGCGTTGATCGGCTTTTTGATTGCCGGGGTGCCGGGGGCGCTGGTGCTGGGGATCGTCACGTTTATGCTGAGTCTGATTCCGATGGGGCCACCGCTGGTGTGGGTGCCGGCCACGGCTTGGCTGGTGTGGAAGGGTGAGTACGGGATGGCGATCTTTCTCGGGATCTGGGGGACGTTCATCATCAGTGGCGTGGACAATGTGCTCAAGCCGTATCTGATCAGCCGTGGCGGTAATCTGCCGTTGGTGATTGTGTTGCTCGGGGTGTTTGGCGGGTTGATTGCGTTTGGGTTTATCGGGTTGTTTATTGGGCCTACTTTGTTGGCGGTGGCTTATAGTCTTTTGACGGATTGGAGTAAGAGTCAGGCTCGGGTCTAGGGGGGGCTTGGCGGCCTTTGGGCCGACCATGCTCTTGGGGTTTTGGGTGAATATCCGTTCCTTCGGGTGTTGCTGATTACGGTTCCGCCCTTACGGCGGGTCACCTTTTTCAAACGCCAAAAAGGTAACCCAAAAGGCTTGCTCCTACGTTCGGCCCTCGCAGGCTCGGGTCCCTTCGCTCCGGGACTGATCCGGGCGCAGCGGCTACGGTTTGCTTCGCTGCACCTCCTTCCGCTGTGTCTGGCTGCGCCAGACGGTCGCTGCGCTCCCACGCCCGGATCAATCCCTCCACTCAGCCTTCCGACGTC
>NZ_JASCPT010000071.1:0-29605 GCF_029959775.1 Pseudomonas sp. PS01270
CTGCTCGCGAATGCGCCCTTACCTTCAACTTTGGCAGTGACTGACCTCCCGCTTTCGCGAGCAGGCTCGCTCCCACAGGGGAGATATATTCCGACAGTCATACCGCGACCTCGTCACCTTCGGCTTTGGCTTTGCCAAAGCGCCTTCCGAGGCGGTCGAAGTACAGGTAAATCACCGGCGTGGTGAACAGCGTCAACACCTGGCTCACCAGCAAACCGCCGACCATCACCAGACCCAACGGCTGACGCAATTCAGCACCAGACCCCGTGGCCAGCATCAGCGGCACTGCGCCGAACAACGCCGCCAGCGTGGTCATCAGAATCGGCCTGAAGCGCAGCAGCGCCGCTTGATAGATCGCCTCTGCCGGGGCCATGCCCTGGGTGCGTTCGGCGTCGAGGGCGAAGTCGATCATCATGATCGCGTTCTTCTTGACGATACCGATCAACAGAATGATGCCGATGATCGCGATCATGCCCAGGTCGTTGCCGCTGAGCAGCAACGCCAGCAAGGCACCGACTGCGGCGGACGGCAAGGTCGAAAGAATGGTGATCGGGTGGATGTAGCTCTCGTAGAGCACGCCGAGGACGATGTACATGGTCACCACCGCCGCCAGAATCAGCAGCAAGGTGCTCGACAGCGAAGCCTGGAACGCCTGCGCCGCGCCCTGGAACTGAGTCTGCACGCCGACCGGCATGCCGATGTCCTGCTGCACCTGCTCGATGATGTCCACGGCATGCCCCAACGCCACGCCCGGCGCGAGGTTGAACGACATCATCACCGCCGGGAACTGGCCGATGTGAGTGATCGCCAATTGCGCCTGACGCTCTTCAACATGCGCCAGACTCGACAGGCGTACCTGCGCGCCGTCGGTGGTCTTGACGTGAATCTGATCCAGCGCCTGCGGGCCGATCTTCTCCCCGGCCTGGGCTTGCAGCACCACGCGATACTGGCTGGCCTGAGTATAAATGGTCGAAATCTGCCGCTGGCCGAACGCGTCGTACAGCGCATCGGTGATGTTCGCCACCGACACTCCCAAGCGCGATGCGGCGTCACGGTCAATCACCAGATAGACCTGCAAGCCTTTGTCCTGCAGATCACTGGCCACGTCGGTCAACTCCGGACGCTGCGCCAGGGCTTCGACCAGACGGCCACTCCACTGGCTGAGCAATTCCGAGTCCGGCGAGGACATGCTGAACTGGTACTGGGTGCGGCTGACCCGATCCTCGATGGTCAGGTCCTGCACCGGCTGCATGAACAGCCGAATGCCGACCAGTTTGTCCAGTTGCGGTTGCAGGCGGGAAATCACCTCGCTGGCGGTCAGATCGCGCTCGCCGTGGGGCTTGAGGTTGATCAGCAAGCGGCCGCTGTTGAGCGTGGCGTTGTCGCCGTCGACGCCAATGTAGGACGACAGGCTCTGCACCGCCGGATCTTCGAGAATGATCTTCGCCAGTTGCTGCTGCCGATCTCCCATCGCCGCGAAGGAGATCGACTGCGGCGCTTCGGAAATACCCTGAATCACGCCGGTGTCCTGCACCGGAAAGAAACCCTTCGGCACGATCACGTACAGGAACACGGTCAACGCCAGTGTGCCGATGGCGACCAGCAAGGTCAGCGGCTGATGCTTGAGCACCCAGCGCAGCATCCGCCCGTATTCGTTGATCATCCAGTCGATGAACGCACCGCTGGCGCGGTAGAAACGGCCTTGCTCGTGCTCTTGCGGTTCACGCTTGAGCAGGCGCGCGCACATCATCGGCGTCAGGGTCAGCGACACCACCAGGGAAATCAGGATCGCCACCGCCAGGGTGATGGCGAATTCACGGAACAGGCGCCCCACCACGTCGGCCATGAACAGCAGCGGAATCAGGACGGCGATCAGCGACAGGGTCAGGGAAATCAGGGTGAAGCCGATCTGTTTCGCGCCCTTGAGCGCGGCCTGCATCGGGCTGTCACCCTCTTCGATGAAGCGCGAAATGTTCTCGAGCATGACGATGGCGTCGTCGACCACGAAACCGGTGGCAATGGTCAGCGCCATCAGCGTCAGGTTGTTCACCGAGAACCCGGCGAGGTACATCACGCCAAAGGTGCCGATCAGCGACAGCGGCACGGCTACGGACGGAATGATCGTCGCACTGGCGCGACGCAGAAACAGGAACGTGACCATGACCACCAGTGCGATGGCGATCAGCAATTCGTGTTGCACGTCGGTGACCGAGGCACGGATGGTCTGGGTGCGATCCGTCAGCACCGTGACGTCGAGGCCGGCCGGCAGGTTGTCGGTGATGCTCGGCAGCAAGGCCTTGATGCGGTCGACCACTTCGATAACGTTGGCGCCCGGCTGACGCTGGATGTTCAGCAGCACCGCCTGATTCTGGTTGGCCCACGCGGCCAGACGTTCGTTCTCGGCGCCATCGACGATTTCCGCGACGTCCTTGAGCCGCAACGGCGCGCCGTTCTTGTAGGTCAGGATCAGATTCGCGTAGTCCTCGGGCGAGGTCAGTTGGTCGTTGGCATCGAGCATCGACACCCGGGTCGGGCCATCGAAGTTGCCTTTCGGCTGGTTGACGTTGGAGGCGCCGATCAGCGTGCGCACGTCCGACAAATTGAGGCTGTTGGCCGCGAGCGCTTCGGGGTTGACCTTGATTCGTACCGCCTGACGCTGGCCACCAGCGATGCTGACCATGCCGACGCCGCTGATCTGGGCGATCTTCTGCGCCATGCGCGTATCGACCAAGTCATTGAGCTTGGGCAACAGCATGGTTTTCGAAGTGATGGCCAGGGTCAGCACCGGGGTGTCCGCCGGGTTGACCTTGTTGTACACCGGCGGCGCCGGCAGGTCGGTGGGCAGCAGGTTGGTCGCGGCGTTGATCGCGGCCTGCACCTGCTGTTCGGCGACGTCCATGTTGATGTCGAGGCTGAAACGCAGGGTCAGCACCGAAGCGCCGCCGGAGCTGGTCGAGGCCATTTGCGTCAGGCCCGGCATCTGCCCGAACTGGCGTTCAAGCGGCGCGGTGACGGCGCTGGTCATTACGTCCGGACTGGCGCCGGGGTACAGGGTCATGACGCGGATGGTCGGGTAATCGACCTGCGGCAGGGCCGAAACCGGCAGCAGGCGATAAGCGATCAGGCCGGCCAATACAATGGCCAGCATGCTCAGGGTGGTGGCTACCGGACGGAGGATGAACAGCCGCGAAATGTTCATGCGCCCTTCTTGGCCTTGTCAGCGGTGGTCGCATCGGGATTGGCGGCGGATTTACCTTGCAGGTGCTCGGTCGGCGAGGTCGGCACTTCGCTGCTGTCATTGACCACTTCAACTTCGCTGCCCTCCTTCAGGCGATCGGTGCCTTCAAGCACAACGCGATCACCCGCGGCGAGGCCTTCGGTGACCACGGTGTTGTCACCGTCGCTGGCACCGATTTTCAGTTGGCGAATGGTGACTTTCTTGTCGCCGTCCAGCGCATACACAAAGGTGCCATTGGTGCCGAACTGGATCGCAGCCGACGGCGCCAGCACTACACCTTTGAGCGTATCGGCCAGCAAGTGAACGTTGACGAACTGGTTGGGGAACAGCGACTGGTCGCGGTTATCGTAACGGGCCTTGAATTTCAGAGTGCCGGTAGCGACGTCGATCTGGTTGTCGAGGCTTTGCAGCACGCCGGTGGCTTGCAGCTTGGTGTCGCCGCGATCCCACGCTTCGGCAGGCAACTTGGCGCCGCTGCGGTAACGGGCGAGCACGGTGTCGAGGCTGTTCTCCGGCAAGGTGAAGGCCACGCTGATCGGTTGCGTCTGGGTGATCACCGCGAGGAACGTGGTGTCGTTGGCGGCGACGAGGTTGCCGACGTCGACCTGACGCAGACCGACGCGACCGGCAATCGGCGCGCGAATCTTGGTGAATTCGAGATTGAGCTTGGCATCGTTGACCGCTGCCTGATTGGTCTTGACCGTGCCCAAGTATTGGCCGACCAGCGCTTCGGCGGTGTCGAGGGTCTGTTTGGCGATGCTGTCTTCTTTATACAGCCCACGATAACGCTCGACGTCGACCTGGGCGTTTTTCAGTTGCGCCTGATTCTGCAGCAGCGTGCCTTCGGCCTGGAGCAAAGCATTCTGGTAAGGACGCGGATCGATCTCGGCCAACAGGTCGCCCGCCTTGACCATCTGCCCTTCTTCGAAATGAATCTTTATCAGTTCGCCGCCCACGCGGCTGCGAACATTGATGGTGTTCAGCGCGGTGACCGTGCCCAGCGCCTTGTAATACAGCGGGAAGTCGCCCTTCACCGCCGGCGCCACACGCACCGGAATCGGCCCGGTACCGCCGCCGAAGCCCGGCCGCATCATTCCCGAGCGCCCGGTATGCCCAGCGGCCGCTTTGTCGCCGCCCGCCTTGTCAGCAGAGCCGGCGGGCCAGAATTTCCAGCACAGGACAGCGATGACCAACAGGACCAGCAGGCTGATCAGCCAGCGACGGGATTTGCGGGGGGACGATTGCATGGAGTTATTGACCATTGGGCGCGTGGGCTTCTATTACGGGAGGCTGAACGATAAGCACTGAGTGGATTTAAGCAAAGCAGCTTTACCGGCAATTTACCTTCCACTTACGTTTCAAGGTGTGAGGCAAAACCCTGATACACAAATGAAAACGGCCTGGACAGGGCCAGGCCGTTAACAATTGTAAAAGCCTTACTTGAGAACGGACAGTGCCGCTTCGTAGTTAGGCTCCTCAGCGATTTCCTTGACCAGTTCGCTGTGCAGGACGGTGTCGTTTTCGTCCAGCACCACAACGGCGCGAGCGGTCAGGCCTTTCAGCGGGCCGTCAGCGATGGCCACGCCGTAGTTTTCGATGAACTCGCTGCCGCGCAGGGTCGACAGGTTCTGTACGTTTTCCAGACCTTCGGCGCCGCAGAAGCGCGCCTGGGCGAACGGCAGGTCAGCGGAGATGCACAGCACCACGGTATTGCTGATGTCGTTGGCCTGGGCGTTGAACTTGCGCACGGAGGTGGCGCAGGTCGGGGTGTCGACGCTTGGGAAAATGTTCAGGACTTTGCGCTTGCCGGCGAAGTCTTGCAGGGTGACGTCGGACAGATTGCCGGCTACCAGGGAAAAGGCTGGCGCCTTGGAACCGGCTTGTGGCAACTGGCCGTTGACTTGAACCGGATTGCCTTTGAGGGTGACTTGAGCCATGACTTGAGTCCTTCTGTTTTTTGATTGGAAAGCATGCAAGAGGCGGAAGTTAACCACGAAATCGGCTGACGACCTATGCCCCGTTGGAAATTGTTGGGTGCTCCACGGCGAGATTGTATACAACCCCCCTGTGCGAGCGAGCCTGCTCGCGAAATCAGGTATCGATATCAGAAACGTGTGTCAACTGGACTACCGCTTTCGCGAGCAGGCTCGCTCCCACAGAAGTTTGCAGTGCCGCCCCAACCACCTTCGATTCGGCCCGGCTCCGACCATTAGAGGTGTGATGTGTGCACCCCGCCGCCCGCACCAACGAATTAATTCCTTCGACTGGCTAACCCCCGATTAGCTGCTAGTTTCAGAAGGACGTGTCCTACAGGCTTGATAAGCAAAGGGATAACGCAGTAGCGGCGCGACAGTGCTCAGTTGTCCGGAAAAACACCATGGAATCGGGAATGATCTGCAGTCGAGCCGGGAATAGAGGATTTCTGCCGGGGCCGGGTGGCGCGGCGTTCGCCATGCTCAAGCCACGGAGCGGGCGTCTCCTCGTCTTGCTGTGCCTGGGCGTCAGTCCATCGCTGTTCGCCGCGGAAGGTGGCGTCGGCCGGCCGATCACGGGCCAGCAAGTGTTCGCCAATGCTGGCATCGTGCCGCCGGAGCCGGGCTGGGTAATGTCGTTGACCAGCATCTGGTACGACGGCTCGCTCAAGGGCAGCGACGGCGCACCGATTTCCGGCGCGATCAGTGGCGGGATCGACGTGAAAGTGTCCTACACCATGGCCAACTTCACCCATGTCTGGAACACCGGCAAGGGCCGCTGGAATTTCGCCTCGGCAATGGGCCTGCCGGTGCAATACACCGACATCAAGGCGAGCATCACCGGCCCGCGCGGGCGCACTTTGGGTGACAGCGATTCCGGCACGCAGTTTGCCGATGCGCTGATCACCCCGCTCGCCGCCGGTTATCACTTCGACGAACTCAATCATCTCTCGCTGTCGCTACCGATCTACGTGCCGACCGGCGCCTATAACAAGGATCGCCTGGCCAACCCCGGACAGAATAACTACACATTCATGCCAACCGTGGCCTTTACCCATCTCGACGGCAAGGGCGGCGAGTTCACCTTGTCCAGCGGGCTGGAGTTCTACACCGAGAACGACGCTACGGATTATCGCAACGGCAACATCTTCACTCTCGACGCCCTCTGGACTCACGGCTTGGGCAATGGCTGGAACGCCGGACTTGCCGCCGGCTACGTGCAGCAGTTGACCGACGACAAAGGCCAGACCGCCGATGTCTTCAATGGCTATCGCGGCCGTTCGGTCGGCGCCGGCCCGGTGGTTGGCTGGGCCGGAAAATTCGCCGATGCCCAGGCCAATATCAGCGCGCGCTGGGTGCCAGAGTTCGACACCAAAAACCGCCCCGAAGGCAATGGCTTCAGCGTCAATCTGACCCTGGCGTTTTTCTAGACCCGGACACAAAGGACTGCCCATGACAGCGCTTACCGACCTCAACGCCCTGCAAGCCAGCATCGCCGAAGCGGTGCTCGGCCAGGATCAAGTCATCCGGCAGATTCTGCTCGGGCTGTTGGCCAATGGTCATTTGCTCTTGGAGAGTCTGCCCGGGCTGGCCAAGACACGCACGGTCAAGGCACTGGCCAAACACCTCGATGCCAAGATGAGCCGCATCCAGTTCACCCCCGACCTGTTGCCCTCGGACATCACTGGCGCCGAGGTGCTGCACCAGGTCGAGGGCAAAAACGAGATCCGATTCCAGCCCGGCCCGCTGTTCGGCAATCTGATCCTCGCCGACGAAATCAACCGCGCCCCGGCCAAGGTCCAGGCGGCGCTGCTCGAAGCCATGGAGGAGCGCCAGATCACCGTCGCCGGCAACAGCCATGCGCTACCGGAGCTGTTCATCGTGGTGGCGACGCAGAACCCGATCGAGCAGGAAGGCACCTACCCACTGCCGGAAGCGCAGATGGACCGTTTTCTGATGAAGGTGCTGCTCGATTACCCCAGCGCCGAAAACGAAAGCCAGGTGCTGCGCCTGCTGCGCAACGAAGAGTTTGCCCAAGGTGCGAGCACCACGCCGGTGAAGAATTTCACTTTGCCGCAAGAGGTGATTTTTGCTGCGCGCAAGGAAGTCAGCGCGGTGCACGTTTCACCGGCCATCGACACTTACCTGATTGACCTGATCAACGCCACCCGCCACCCCGCCGACTACGACGAAGACCTCGCACGCTGGATCGCCATTGGTGCCAGTCCCCGTGGCGGCATTGGCCTGGACCGCTGCGCCCGAGCCGATGCGTGGCTGCAGGGGCAGGATTTCGTTTCGCCGGACAACGTCCGCGCGGTGGTCCATCCGGTGTTGCGCCATCGTTTGCAGCTGAGTTACGACGCCGTAGCCGATGGCGTCAGCGCCGATCAGGTGCTCGACCGGATTCTCGACAAAGTGGCGATTCCCGCATGAAGGACGAAGGTCTGGTCTACGTCTCTCTCGCGCAATTGATGGCGCTGGAGTTCAAGGCCCGTGACCTGAGTTTTCTTGCGCGGCAGCCGCAGGGCAGCATACTCGCCGGCAACCACGCCTCGCGGCTGCGCGGTCGCGGGCTGAATTTCGACGAGTTGCGCCGCTATCAACCGGGCGATGACCTGCGCCACCTCGACTGGCGCGCTTCGTTGCGTACCGGCAAACCGGTGGTGCGCACTTTCACCGAAGAACGCGACCGCCCGGCCCTGATCGTGGTCGACCAGCGCATGTCGATGTTCTTCGGCTCGCAGCGCAGCTTCAAATCGGCAGTCGCCGCCGAACTCGCCGCGCTGGCGGCGTGGATGGTTTTTCACGCCGGGGATCGGGTCGGCGGTCTGGTCTTCAACGACCTGCGTATCGACAGCATCGCGCCGTTGCGCAGTCGCAAGCGTGTCGAAGCGCTGCTCAGCCGCGTAGTGCAGCAAAACCGCGCGCTGAACGCCGGTAATCCCGACGCCGAAGATGAGGACCAACTGGACAAAGCCTTGCAGCGCTGCCTCGGTGTGGCCGGGCACGACCACTTGATCTGCATCGTCAGCGACTTTGCCGGTGCCGGTGAACGCACCTTGCAATTGATGCGGCAGCTGTCGGCGCACAACGATGTGATTGCCTTGCAGGTCTATGATCCGCTGGCGCTGAAACTGCCGAACAACGGTCGCCTCCTGGTCACCCAGGGCGAGTTGCAGGTCGAACTGGCGATCGAGAACCGTAACGTGCATCAGCCGCTGGGGGATTTTCTCAGCGGGCGGCTCAAGGACGTCGCCACCCTGCTGCGCCGCAGTCAGGTGCCGCTGATGATGATCAGCACCGCCGAGGACGCCCATGGGCAACTGCGCGCCGAACTGGGCAAAAGCGCCGGGGGCGCGCGATGAACCCGAATATCCCCAGCATCGATCAGCTCAAGGAGCTGGCCCTGCCCGCGCCCGTCAGTTATGCGCCGCAAACCTGGGGCTGGTGGCTGTTGCTGGCGGTGCTGATATTCGCCGCGCTGTTGCTCGGCCTGCGCAGATACTGGCAATGGCGCCGCGACCGCTATCGCCGTGAAGCCCTTGCCCGACTGGCACAGTTGCGCAGCCGCAGTGACGACCTCAACGCCCTGCGCGAATTGCCTGAGCTGCTCAAACGCACGGCCCTCTCCATGCCCACTCGATCGCGGCGCTGGAATGCATTCCCTGTGGGAGCGAGCCTGCTCGCGAAGACGTCAGCGCATGCAATACCTCGATCCACTGACACGGCGCTTTCGCCAGCAGGCTCGCTCCCACAAGGGCCGGCGGCGCTTGGCAGAGATGACTGGCAGGAATTTCTACAACGGCATTGCAAAAACAGAATGCCCGCCGACTTCAGCACTCAACTCGCCCAACTCGCCTACGCGCCGGACCCCGTATTGCGCGCCCTCCCCGCAGCGCAACGGCAAATGCTCTTCGACAGCTGCCAATACTGGGTGGAGCATCACCATGTGGCAGCTTGATTACCCCTGGTTGTTACTCCTGCTGCCGCTGCCCTGGCTGGCTTACCGTTTTTTGCCCGCCTACAACGAAGCCCGCAGTGCCGTGCGCGTACCGTTTTTCGGCGCGATGAGCCGCGCGGTCGGCGAAGCGCCAGGCACCGCGGGCAGTCGGCGCAATCGCTGGCAACTGCTGCTCAATGTGCTGGTGTGGGCGCTGATCCTGCTGGCCGTGTCGCGCCCGGTGTACGTCGAAAAGCCGATCGAACGCCAGCAACCGGTGCGCGACCTGATGCTCGCCATCGACCTTTCGCAGTCGATGGAAACCGAGGATTTCACTAACGCCCAAGGCGAAAAAATCAATCGCCTGGCGGCGGTCAAAGGCGTGGTGCAAGGCTTCATCGACAAACGCAAGGACGACCGCATCGGCCTGATCGTATTTGGCAGCGGTGCCTACCCACAGGCCCCGCTGACCCTCGATCACGCCAGCCTGTCGTTGTTGCTGGCCGATACCGGGATCGGCATGGCCGGCCCCAACACAGCGATCGGCGATGCGATCGGGCTCAGCCTGAAATTGCTCGACAAGGCCCATGAGCAGGAAAAAGTCCTGATTCTGCTGACCGATGGCAACGACACCAGCAGCGCGATCACCCCGGATCACGCCGCCAAAATGGCGGCCAACAAAGGCGTGGTCATTCATACCATCGGCATCGGCGACCCCGACGCTTCCGGCGAAGCGAAGGTCAATCTGCAAGGCCTCGAACAGATCGCCAATACCACCGGCGGCCGCTTCTTCCGCGCCGAAGACCGCGCGGCGCTGGATCAGGTCTACACCACCCTCGACCAGCTCACTCCGCATCAGGTAAAAACACTCAGCCATCAGCCGCAACGGGAATTGTTCTACTGGCCGCTGGGCGCAGCATTGCTGCTGTTGGCGCTGTATCAGCTCGGCGCCCTTTTACGCCCGAACCTGACGGTTGCGCGGCAGCGGCAGGAGGCCTGAAATGGAGATCAACCTCAGCGATTTCCACTTTCTGCGCCCGCTGTGGCTGTTGCTTGCGCTGTTCGGCGCAATGCTGCCACTGATCTGGCGTCGCAGCCGCGACCTGCAAAAACGCCTGCGCGGCAATATCGCCGAACACTTGCTGCCGCACTTGTTGATCACCCCGCAGGATCACCAGCGCTGGCGCCCGGTGCACCTGCTCTGTGCGCTGCTGATCCTCGGCGCAATCGCCGCGGCCGGGCCGACGTGGGAACAGGATCGCCCGGACTTTCTCGAGAACCGCGCACCACTGATCGTTGCCGTCGACCTTTCGCCGTCGATGGACGCCAACGATGTGCAGCCGACGCGGCTGGAGGCGGTCAAGCACAAGCTGCATGAGCTGCTTCAACGTCGCGCTGCTGCGCGGACCGCACTGATCGCCTATGCCGGCAGCGCGCATCTGGTGTTGCCACCGACCGACGATCCGGCGCTGCTCGACAGTTTCATCCAGGCCCTGGGCACGGGCTTGATCGACAAACCCGGCAAAAACGTCGCCGCCGTGATCGATCAAGCGAAACGCTTGCTCAGCGCCGAGAACACCCCGGGCAGTCTGCTGCTGATGACTGATGGGGCCGATACCACGCAACTCGATGATCTGCAAAAACACCTCGACGGCAGTGCCTTGCAGGTTCTGGTTCTGGCGGTGGGCAGCGAAGACGCGGGCGTCATCACTACCGCCAGCGGCCAGCCGAAAATCGACAGCAGCGGACGACCGGTGCTCGGCAGTTTCGATCAGGCGGCCCTCAAGCGATTGGCCTCGGCCGTCGACGCGCCGCTCGGCAGCCTGACCCTCAATAACGATGACCTGGAGTGGATCGAGTTGCACGCCCGCCAACACTTCCAGAGCGCCAGCGCCGAACAGCGCGAATTGCACTGGAAGGACGCCGGATACTGGCTCTGCTGGCCGTTGCTGTTACTGGCGCTGTTCAGCGTACGCAAAGGCTGGAGCGTCAACTGGATGCCGGCGCTGTTTTTGGCCGTAGGGTTGGGCTGGCCTGCGGCGCCGGCGCAGGCCAACGCCCTCACCGATGCGTTTTTCACCCGCGACCAACAAGGCCGCTGGGCGTTTGAGCATGATCGTTTGCCCGAAGCCGCGGCGCTGTTCGTCGACCCGTACTGGAAAGGCGTCGCGGCCTATCACGCTGCCGATTACGACTTGGCTATGGCGACCTTTGCCCGCCTGGATACGCCGCAGGCGTATTTCTACCTGGGCAATATTTACGTGCGCCGCTTCAAGTTCGATCAGGCGATTGCCGCCTACAGCGAGGCGTTGAAACTGCAGCCGCAATTTCCCGAAGCGAGCGCCAATCTGGCCTTGGCTCAGGCACTGCTCAAGGACACCGAAAGCGCAGAGAAAAACGCTCCGCAAACCAAACCCGATGAAGTCAAATTCGACAAGGCACCCGGTAAAGGTCAGAGCAAAAAAGTCGAGACCCAGCAGGCGGCGTCCGACGCGCTGTGGCTGGAGAACCTGACCACCTCGCCGGCGAAGTTTCTAAGGCAGAAATTCAGCTTGCAGGATCAGCAGGGAGATCGGCCATGAACCTCCGGCACCTGAGCGCCGCCATCGCTGGCAAGCCAGCTCCCACAGGGAATTTCTGTGTAGTTGCAAACTTTTTGAAGATTGCTGTGATTTTTGGGAGCTGGCTTGCCAGCGATGGCGGCAGAACAATCAGCGCGAAACTCAGCGCACTGCTGCTGACCAGCCTGCTCTCTCTGAATGTTTTTGCCGCCCCAGCGCAACTGAAAGTCCAGGCTCACCTCAACCCCAGCGAAGGCGCGATGGTCGGCGGTCTGGTCGAACTGCAACTCGACGTGCTCACCGATACCTGGTTCACCAGCGCCGCCGCCCTGCCCGATCTGCAACTCGACGGTGCGCTGGTGATGCCGCCGAACGGCCAGGCGCAGCATCTGAACCAGACCATCGATGGCCAATCGTTCAATGGCTTGCGCTATAGCTATCTGATCACGCCCAACGTCGCGCGCAGTTTCGATATCCCGGCGCTGACCGTACGCGCCAGACTGGGCCAGGCCACTGAAGAAATCAGCGCACAAAGCCAGCCGCTGAGTTTCAGCGCCGCCCAGCCGCCCGGCTTCGCGCCCGGGGAGACGCCTCTGGTCGCCAGTGGGTTGCGCTTGAAACAGATCGTTACCAATTCGGCCACGCCACTGAAAGTCGGCGACAGCATCACCCGTGAGCTCACCCTGCAAGCCGATGGCGCGCTGGCGATGGCCCTGCCGATTCCGACTTTCAGTGATGTCGCCGGCTTGAGCCGCTACGCGAAGACGCCACAAGTCAAAGCGCTGGATGACGGTCGCGGCAATATCCTCGGCGGCCAACGTATCGACAGCGCCAGCTATCGCATCGACAGCGCCGGCACTTTCACGCTGCCAGCCATCCGCGTGAAATGGTGGGATTCCGCTGCGAAGCAGATCCGCAGCGCTGAGGTGCCGGCCGTGAGCTTCGAGGCCGCAGCCAACAACGCCTATAAACCGGTGTTTTCGCTCGCCGAAGACCTCAGGCAACTGCAACAGAATCACTTGCACTTCTCCAGCCGCTGGCTGCTCTGGCTGGCGCTGGCGGTCGGCCTCGCCGTCGGTGTGTACTTGCTGCGGCCCGTCGCCGTTCGCGCCCATCAACGCTGGCTCGCACATAAACGGGCGAAGCAATTGGCCTGGCAGCATTCGCCCGCTTTCGCCTGGCAACAGATCGCCCCGCAACTGCAAGCCAGGCCGGCGCAACTGACCGCGCTGTACTTGTGGCTACGGCGCAGTCGTCTGGGCTTGAAACTCACGGGCGCCGGGCCACGTTTGCAGGGTTTGTTACGCGGGCTTTACGGCCGTCAGTCTGCCGTCGAGCAAACACTTGTTCAGATTCGCCAATCGTTGGCTACGCTTCAAAGTCAGGTCGCCCGCCAACAGGCGAAACCCGCACCGGCCCTGCGCCCGCTCAACCCTGTGCATGAGAAGGATTTCACATGATCAACCCGTTGCTGCGTCGCCAACGTTTCGGTCTCGCCCTGCTGTTGACACTGGTTCTGCCCCTGCTGGCACAGGCGAATGAACCGCTGCCGTCATGGAACGACGGCCCGGCCAAAAAGAGCATTATCGAGTTCGTCCAGGCCGTGACCGACCAGAGCAGCAAGGACTTCGTCAAACCGGCCGATCGCATCGCCGTGTTCGACAATGACGGCACCTTGTGGAGCGAACAACCGGCGTACTTCGAATTGCTGTTTGCCTTCGACGAGGTCAAGCGCACGGCCGCACAACACCCGGAATGGAAAACCACCCAGCCGTTCAAGGCGGTGCTGGAAAATGATCACAAGGCCCTCGCCGCGTCGGGGATGGAAGGCTTGCTGAAGATCGTCGGCGCCACTCACGGCGGCATGACCACCGAAGCGTTCGATGACTACGCGAAAACCTGGCTCAGCCAGGCACGCCACCCGAAAACCGGCAAGCCCTACACGGAAATGATCTTCCAGCCGATGCTGGAAATGCTCGACTACCTGCGCAGCCAGAACTTCAAGACCTACATCGTTTCCGGTGGCGACACCGGCTTCATGCGCGCCTTCGCCGAGAAGGTCTACGGCATCCCTCCGGAACAGGTGATCGGTACCACGTTCGTCACTTCGTACCAGTTCAAGGACGGTAAAGCGTCGATCGTGCGCACGCCGAAAGTTGCGCACAACGACGACGGGCCGGGCAAACCGGTCAGCATCGATGCGGTCATCGGTCGGCGGCCGATCCTCGCCTTTGGCAACTCCGACGGCGACCTGCAGATGCTGCAGTGGACCGCCGCCGGGCCGGGCAAGCGCCTGATGGGGCTGGTGCACCACACCGATGCCAAGCGCGAGTGGGCTTATGACCGGCAATCGAATATCGGCCGACTCGACAAGGCCCTCGACGAAGCGAATTCCCGTGGCTGGACGGTGGTGGACATGGCGTCGGAATGGCGCCGGATCTATCCGTTCGATCCGCCGGCAACCGAGCAGGTGCAATAAGAAAGCGTGATGCAGGAGAGCAATAAACGTTTGTCGCAAAAAACGACCCCCGCGCAAAGGAGCAAGTCAGATGACTCGCATACGCAAGTGGCTACCGAAACTCGCCCTGGTGGCAACCTCGGTGATGGCGCTGTCGGCAACCGCCACAGCGGCTGAAAAACCCAACATTCTCGTGATCTTCGGCGACGACATCGGCCAGACCAACATCAGTGCCTATTCCATGGGCGTGGTCGGATACAAGACGCCGAATATCGACCGTATCGCCAAAGAAGGCATGATCTTCACCGATTACTATGCCGAAAACAGTTGCACGGCCGGACGCTCGTCGTTCATTACCGGGCAGACACCGTTGCGGACCGGCTTGTCCAAGGTTGGCATGCCGGGGGTCCCGGTGGGCTTGCAGGCACGCGATGTGACCATTGCCCAAGCGCTGAAAGCCCAGGGCTATGCCACGGGCCAATTCGGCAAGAACCACTTGGGCGACAAAGACGAATACCTGCCGACCAACCATGGTTTCGACGAGTTTTTCGGTAACCTGTATCACCTCAACGCCGAAGAGGAACCGGAGCGTCCCTACTGGCCCAAGGATGATGCCGAGTTCGTCAAGGCCGCCTCGCCTCGTGGCGTGATCCACAGTTTTGCCGACGGCAAGATTGAAGACACCGGCGCGCTGACCAAGAAACGCATGGAAACCATCGACGACGAAACCACTGCCGCAGCGCAAGCGTTCATCGAGAAACAGGCCAAGGCGGACAAACCGTTCTTCGTCTGGATGAACACCACACGCATGCATGCCTTCACTCACGTGCGCGAATCCATGCAAGGCCAAAGCGGCATGGTCGGCAACGAATATGCCGATGGCATGCTCGAGCATGACGGCGACGTCGGCAAGCTGCTCAAGACACTGGATGACTTGAAGCTGACCGAGAACACCATCGTCGTCTACACCACCGACAACGGCCCGAACCAATGGTCGTGGCCCGACGCTGCAACGACGCCGTTCCGCAACGAGAAAAACTCGAACTGGGAAGGCGCCTATCGGGTCCCGGCGATGATCCGCTGGCCGGGCAAAGTCAAGGCCGGCGAAGTCTCCACGCAAATGTTCTCCGGTCTGGACTGGTTCCCGACGCTGCTGGCCGCCGTGGGCGATACCGACATCAAGGACCGCTTGCTCAAGGGCGCCGACATCGGCGGCAAGAACTTCAAAGTGCACCTGGACGGCTATAACCAGCTGGACTACCTGACGGGTAAAACCGACAAGAGCGCGCGCAAGGAGTTCTACTACTTCAACGATGACGGTGCGTTGGTCAGCATGCGTTTCAACGATTGGAAACTGGTGTTCTGTGAGCAACGCGCGCCCGGCGGACTGCAGGTGTGGAGCGAACCGTTCACCTGCCTGCGTGTGCCGAAAATGTTCAACCTGCGCATGGACCCGTACGAACGCGCCGATGTCGTGTCTGACCAGTACTATGACTGGCTGACGAAAAACGACTATCTGATTTTCGACGGTACCCGCCGCGCGGCGAAGTTCCTGCAGACCTTCGTCGACTATCCACCTAGCCAGCGTCCGGCGAGCTTCAGCATCGACCAGATCCGCGAGGACGTGGACCGCCGTATCGAAGAAAAAATGAAGAAAGCCCAGTAATAGCGCTGTACCGCCGCTCGCCTTCATCGGCGGGCGGCCCTGTTTTCAACAAGCGACCGGGTCGGTTTCGTTCGCGAGCAGGCTCGCTCCCACAAGGTTTTCTGCGATCGTTCCCACGCTCTGCGTGGTAACGCAGCCCGGGACGCTCTGCGTCCAATGCCGAAGCGGACGCGGAGCGTCCAGTGAGGCATTCCCACGCAGAGCGTGGGAACGATCAACATCAGCCAATCCATAACAAGGCTCACCGCATGTCCTCACGTATCGCCAGCAAGCCGTCGGCCATACCCGTTCCGCAAGCCGCGTCCACCACCTCAATGATCCCTGCCCTGCTGCTATGCATCTCCGGCGCGGCAGCATTGGTCTATCAGGTGTTGTGGATCAAACAGCTGTCACTGGTGGTCGGTGTCGAGGTTTACGCGATCACCACCGGCATCAGCGCATTTTTCGCCGGGCTCGCGCTTGGTGGCTGGTTGTTCGGGCGCTGGGCCGATCGCTTGCAACAGCCGGTTCTACTCTATGCCGGGCTGGAAGTGCTAGTGGCGATTCTCGGTGTTGGCGCGACAGTGGCCATGAGTCTGGCGGCCAGTCCTTTCGCCTGGTTGCAAGTTCATGTCGGCGTCCTGGCGTGGTTGCTGCCGTTTGCGCTGGTAGGCATTCCGGCGGTGTTGATGGGCGGGACGCTGCCGGTGCTGGTGCGCTCACTGGCGGCTGAGCCGGGCAAGGCCGGCGGTCAGTTGTATGCGGCGAATACGCTGGGCGCGATCGTTGGCACTTTGCTCGCCGCGTTCGTACTGATCGCCAGCCTCGGGGTGCGCGGCAGTGCGCTGTTCGCCGCGATGCTCAACCTGCTCGCCGCGGCCGGTGCGCTGTGGTTGCAGCGCCAACAGCCAGTAGCGCTGGCCACACCGGTCAAACACGGCAACGCCAAAGCAGCCGACCGCACTGCGCTGTGGCTCTACGCGATCGCCGGGGGCGTGGCGTTGGGTTATGAGGTGGTCTGGTCGCAATCGATCGTGCAGTTCATGAGCACGCGCACCTACGCGTTCGCCGTGGTGCTGGCGACTTACCTGACCGGGCTGTTTATCGGCAGCGCCTTGCTCGCCCGTCGCGTCGAGCGCATTCGCGACCCATGGGGCGTATTCGGCTTGTTGATTGCAGGTGCAGGTTTGATTGCGCTGCTGGAAATCGCCGTGCTGGGTCGTTGGCTGGTGCTCGCGCAGAGCCATGCGGAAACCTGGCTGCTGAGTCTTAGCGTCAGCGAGCTGGCCGGCATGAGCGCGCGCTTTGCCGTGGCGGCGCTGAGCATCGTGTTTGTGCCGACCCTGCTGCTCGGCGCGGCGTTTCCTCTGGCGTTGCGCCTGAGTGTCGGCAGCGAGCGTGTGGGCCGCGATGTCGGCGCCGTTGTCGCGTTCAACACCCTGGGCGGGATCATCGGTGTGATGCTTTGCGGCTTCGTATTGATTCCTTTGTTGGGACTTGTGCGCACCCTCGGTCTACTGGCGCTCGTCGCAGCGACAATCGGTTATCTGGCGGTGCGCAAGGGCCATGGCGTGGCGAAAGGTCGGCGCCAGGCCGTGGTCGCACTAGGTCTGGTTTGCGTTGCGGTGGCGGTACTGACCCCAGCCGACAAACTGGCCAGCCTGTTGCCCGGCGCACGTAACGGCACGCTGGCCTTCTACGAGGAAGGACGCGGCGGCACGGTCGCGGTGGTCACTCAGGGACGTGGCGAAAATACCTTCCACCGTTTGTACATCCAGGGCGTGTCGAACACCGGCGATGCCATGCCGTCGCTGCGCTACATGCGCATTCAGGCGCTGCTGCCACTGCTGATCCACAACGGTGAACCGCGCTCGACCCTGGTGATCGGCTTCGGCACCGGCATCACCGCAGGCGCCATGCTGCGCTATCCGGGGCTGGAACATCGCGTGGTTGCCGAGTTGCTGCCATCGGTGGTGAAAGCAGCGCCCTTGTTCAAGGGCAACTTCAATGCCGCCAGCGATCCCGGCATCGACGTTCGCCTGCGCGACGGTCGCCAGGAACTGCTGCGCAGTGCACAGACCTACGACGTGATCACCCTGGAACCGCCACCGCCCTCCGCTGCCGGCGTGGTCAATCTGTATTCGCGGGACTTCTACCAGCTGGCCGCCAGTCGCTTGCAGGACCAGGGCATCGTCGCCCAGTGGCTGCCGCTGCCGACGCAGAATATCGACGACTCGCGCTCACTGGTGCGCAGCTTCCTCGATGTCTTCCCGCATGCCTCGCTGTGGACCAGCGAGTTCCACGAAATGCTGCTGGTTGGCTCAATGAAACCGATGCAACTGGACGCCGCGAAAATCGCCGCGCGCTTCCAGCAGGACAGCGTACGCAACACCCTGCAGGACGTCGGCATCGGCTCGGCGGCGGCGCTGCTGGCCACCTGGGTCACCGATCGCGCCGGCCTGGAGCGCTTCGCCGCCGACGCGCCGGCAGTGACCGATGATCAGCCGCGCATCGAATACGCGCCGTGGGTACGCAGCAAGGAAATCACCCGCGTGCTACCGGCGCTGCTGGACTTGTATCAGCCACCGACACTGGTCAATGCCGATGCCGGGTTCAGTGAACGCATGGAAACGCATCGGCAGCGGTTGATGCAGTTTTATCGGGCAAGCCTGCACGCCTACGACGGCGATCGGGACGCCTGGGGGCGGGATATTCGGGAAGTGATGCAAGGGGATCGGGCGAACCCATATTTTCGCTGGTTTGTCGGGCAGTAAGGCGGGGGCTGACAGGGTGCCTTCGCGAGCAGGCTCGCTCCTGCAATGGGGATCGTGGCATCCGCGAGAATCAGGTCGGCTGTCAGGCCGCCTTCGCGAGCAGGCTCGCTCCCACAGAAAAGCAGAGCAGCGCAGCTGCCCGCGGCGAAGCCGCCCCACTCAACAATGAGCGTTAGCTCGAGTGCTTTTGATCTTGATTCACCGGCGACGTCGGAAGGCTGAGTGGAGGGATTGATCCGGGGGTGGGAGCGCAGCGACCGTCTGGCGCAGCCAGACACAGCGCAAGGAGGTGCAGCGAAGCAAACCGGAGCCGCTGCGCCCGGATCAGTCCCGCAGCGAAGGAACCCGAGCCTGCGAGGGCCGAACGTAGGAGCAAGCCTTTTGGGTTACCTTTTTGGCGTTTGAAAAAGGTGATTCGCCGTAAGGGCGGAACCGTAATCAGCAACACCCGCAGCAACGGATATGTACCCAAAAAACCAGGAGGCAGGCCCCGCCAAAATAGCGGGAGCCAGCCTGCTCGCAAAGAGGCCCCAAGCCTCACGACATCACTTGGCCTCGGACTTGAGCTTCAGATACGTCTGATGCATGTCACTCGCCCAACCATCGATCACCGCTTTGACGTCAGTGGCCTTCATCACCTGCGAGGAATTTTCCAGCGGCTGACCGGTACCCTTGCGCACCACTTGAGCCACCACCTTGTTACTGCTGCCATCAAGGAAAACCGCCTCGGTGGCCAACGTGGTTTCCTGATCGCGAATACCAGTGGCCGTACTCACCGCAGCAGCCACCAAGGCAATTGGAATCACCTCATACACATGCAGGCCCTCGGTCTTGCTGCTCACCGCAGTGATCGCCGGCCGGATCACGATGACGCCAGGCCCCGGGCCGGTGGCCAGCGGCAGCGACTTGCTCAGCTCACGCTTGAGCGCCTGATCGTAATAACTGGTGATGCCATTGAGGGTCTGCTGGGGGATTTTTTCGGTGGCTTGCGGCTTCGGATACAGCTGGCTCGGCTCGACGTAGACGCTGCTGAATTTGTTGATATCGAGTTTCGGGTCCATCCAGCGCATCACCTCGGCACCCGACGGTGATTTGGTCTCCTTCAGTTGACTGTAATCCTTGAGAAAACCGGAGTACTGGTCTGGCTCGACGGTTTTGCTGGAACAACCCACCACACCCAGGGTGGCGATGCACAGCGTGCCCATCATTACGGCTAGCTTCATGCTGTAACTCCTGTCAGAAGGCCAAATCGTTTGCATAGGGGGAGTTACAGGTATAGCTAAAACCGCAGCAATTGCGATTGCAAATTACAAAATTCACACGGCGCTGCACAGCAAGTCACAGCGCTTATTTGACAGACGCGCTGCATGCGGCAAAGCTGCATCCAGATGTATGCACGCCAGAAGGCCAACGCACCGGACTACGGAAGTCGCAATGCCCAAGCACAAAAACAAAGCGGTGCAACCTGAACCTGACGCATCACCCTCCTCTTTTTCACGTTACCTGTTTCCAATCACCATCGGTGTGCTGCTGGCGGCCGTGGCGGGCATTGGCTGGTTCCTGTTCAGCCCGGCGCCCGCCCCCGTCAAACCCGCAGCGATCAGCACGCCTGTAGCACCGCCAGCCAAGCCGCAACCGACTGTGGCAAGCAAACCGGCAAGCATGGTCGATGAGCAGCAATGCCAGGGCTGCCACAGCGAACAGGTCAAGGACTGGCAAGGCTCGCATCACCAATTGGCCATGCAGCCGGCGACCGCCGAAACCACCCTCGGCGACTTCAACAACGTGACCTTCAAGGCCGAGAACGAGACCACAAAGTTCACCCGAAAGGGCGATGAATTCTGGGTCAATGCGCCCGGCATCGACGGCAAGAATGCCGACTTCAAAGTGGCGTACACCTTCGGCATCGCGCCGCTACAGCAATATCTGATCGAGGTGGGTCAGGGGCGTCTGCAAGCCCTCGGCGTGGCGTGGGATACCGAGAAAAATCGCTGGTTTCATCTGTACGCCGGCCAGGGCGTGAACTTCAAGAATCCGCTGCACTGGAGCAAACCGAGCCAGAACGCCAATTTCATGTGCGTCGAATGCCACACCACCGGTTTCAAGCGCAATTTCGATGCGCAGAGCAACAGCTTCAACAGTCAATGGAACAGCCTCGGAGTCGGCTGTCAGGCCTGTCATGGCCCGGCGTCGAATCACCTGGAGTGGGCGCAGAAAAAAGACGATTTGATCCATAAGGGCTTCGACGTCGATCTCAAGGACAAGAACGCCACGGTAGAAATCGAAACCTGCGCGCGCTGCCATTCTCGCCGCGCGCCGCTGGGCGATGGCTTTACCGTCGGCAAGCGGCTGATGGACGATTACCTGCCCAGCGCCCTGACCCGCGAACTCTATGCGCTGGACGGCAAAATCAAGGACGAAGTGTTCGAACATGGCTCGTTCCTCCAAAGCAAGATGTTCGACAAGGGCGTGCGTTGCAGCAATTGCCATAACCCGCACAGCTACGAACTGAAGGCACCGGGCAACGCCGTGTGTCTGCAATGCCACAACACGGCGGGCAAGACCTCGGTCGCCGGCGTCGACGGCAAGGGCCTGCAAGCGAAGAACTATGACTCCATCGAACACACCCGCCACGCCATGGGCCAGCCCGGCTCGCAGTGCGTCGATTGCCACATGCCTGGCAAGTTCTACATGGGCAACGACTTTCGGCATGACCACAGCTTCAGTATTCCCAACCCGGAGCGTGCGCAGAAACTCGGCACGCCAGACGCCTGCCTGACCTGTCACCAGGGCAAGGCCGGCGACAAGGTCACTGCGCAGTTCAAATTGTGGAACGCCTCCGCCTCCCCGGCTCAGCAGGCACCACGCTATGACGAAAGCCTGTGGCTGATCCGCAATGGCCAGCCCGGCGCCGCCGACGCGCTGTACCAACAATTGCAGCGCAGCAACCTGCCGGCGATCCAGCGCGCAACGTTGCTGGCGGAATTGCCGCTGTACCCGAGCGAACAGGCGCTGAAACTGGCCACTCAGGATCTGAAACATCCAGAGCCACAGGTGCGCGACAGCGCGGTGCGGGCAATCAGCGCATTCCTGCCACCGCCGGAGCGTGCGCCGTTATTGGCGCCGTTGCTCAATGATCCAGTGAAAGCCGTGCGCATCGTCGCCGCGCGGGATCTGCTCGGTGCCTCGCGCAACAATGGTCTGGGGGCGGTGCAAGCCAGCTGGAACGCGGCGATCGCCGAATATGAAGCCGTGCAGAAAAGCTTGCTCGAACGTGCAGAAGCCAATCTCAATCTGGCGATGCTGTACCAGGCCAGCGGGCGCAGTGCCGAGGTCGAACCGTTGCTGCGCAGCGCCCTGCAACGTGACTCGGACTTCTACCCGGCGCTGGTCACGCTGGCACAGTGGCTGGAAGCGAATGGTCGCGCCACCGAAGCGCAGAAGCTGTTGGATGACAGCCTCAAGCAGCATCCGGATGCGGCGCTGTTGCAGCACACGCGCGGGTTGTCGCTGATCCGTGCCGGCCAGTCCGCCGACGCCATGTCCTACCTGCGCAAAGCCGCGCAACTGGAACCGGAGAATGCGCAATACGGCTATGTACTGGCGGTGGCGCTGCATGAGAGCGGCAAGGTTGATGAGGCGTGCGCGATTCTGGAAAGTTTGCTCAAGGTACAACCGGCCAACCGCAATGCGCGGCTGTCGCTGATCCAGTACTACCTCGATAGCGGCCAGGAACCGAAGGCGCAGGTCCTGTTGCAGGGCTGGAAGAAAATGAATATGGGGGATCCGGCGCTCAAGTGATCGATGGGATGCCCCCCCGATCACCTGTGGGAGCGAGCCTGCTCGCGAATGCAATCTGTCAGTGACATCGCAGTCGGCTGACGTAGCGTTTTCGCGAGCAGGCTCGCTCCCACAGGGCTACCACCGCGCTTGCTTCACCAGGACGATGTTTCGCCACTGCGCAAAGCCATTTCCCGCCGGCTATTGGCGCGCATCGCCTTGATCAGCGACACCGTACCCACCAGCAGAATCGCCGCACCAAACAAAAAGTCGATGTTGTACAGCTGGAAATCCTCCACCGGCCCGATCAGCAATGTGCGCACCACCGCAATCCCCACCAGCGTCGCGAGAAAGTCGATCCCCGGTTCATCGCGGTAGAACACCAGCAGCAGCGGCAGGCACAGCACCAGCAAGAGCAGCAACACCACGACCTTGAACGAGCCTTTGCGCTCGACGCTGAACGCACATTCATGCGCGCCGTAAGGCTTGTAGTCCTCATCGCGAATCATCGAGTTTTTCTCGTTGATGTAGTCGGCGCGGTTGTACTTCTGGATCGGCGTGAAGGTGTTGGACATCTCCATCAGCGTGGTGATGTTCTTGAAGCGCAAGTCGATGCGCTCGTTGCCCTTGAGATAATACAGCACCGGTTTGTAGCCGTAGCGATAAGTGTCGAACGGGAACGCCGCGGTCTGAGCGTGCACGCCGATTGCGCGAGGCTCAAGTTCGGCGAAGGCGCTTTTATTGGTCGACGAGAGGTTGCGGCTCAGCGGCTGCACCTTGACCTGCTCGAGGAAGATCGGCGTCACGCCGAACGACCACTGCAACGGTTCCAGACGCAGGCGCAGTTCGTTGCGGCCCAGGTCGTAGCGGTTGAAGGTACGTTCGGAAACCACCAGCGAACCGCCGACCATGAACTCGCCGCGCAGGTTGTTGGTGACGCGCAAGGTCAGTTGATCCTTGCCCAGCAACGCCGCTTCCGTGGTCGGTGGCGTGCCGCACCACGCGGTGCTTTCGCCAACGCCGCCGAGCTGGCCGTCGCGGTTTTCCTTGAATACGTAAAAGTAACTGGCCCACAGCGTCAGCAGCAAAAGCGACGCCGTGAGACCGAGGATTTTTTTGCCCGGACTCACTGATCAGACTCCCTTCTTCGGTTCCATCGTCCAGCCGAAAACCCGCTGGCGACGGCGACTCTACCAAAAGGCCATCAGTGACCCAAGGGAAAATGCCGGATTGGCACCGGACCTAAGGGTTTCCCCGGTACTCGCCTCACCCCCCAAGGAGCGAGCCTGCTCGCGATAGCGGTGTTTGATCGTTCCCACGCTCTGCGTGGGAATGCAGCCCGGGACGCTCTGCGTCCCAATCTAGGTGCGATCGCGAGGAATCAGGCTTTGCAGTTGCTGCGCCAGAAAATTCGCATCAAACGCAAACGTATCCGGATCCTTCAAGCCATTGGTCTTGCGCCACTGCCACGCACCATCCGCCAGGCCAACCAGGGAAATACTCCCGTACCGCGCCGCCGTCAGCCCCATCACTGCCAGGGAAATCTGCCCGCCGCTGCCCATCACATCCGGCACAAACTCCACCGGTTTGCCGGCAATCACAATGCTCAACTTCTCAGTCTTGAACGTCGAGGTCTCCACCGGCACGCTCGGCCCGAACGCGACATACGCCTCGCGACTCACCTCCAGCAGATTCGGCGCCTTGACCGGTTCAAGCCATTGCTCGATCTGGTCGAACAGCGCGCCAATCCGTCTTGCCCATTCAGCTGATTGCGTAGTGAACAGCTGCTTCTTGTGCGCTTCGCTTTCGGCATAGTGGCGAAGCATCTCGCCCAGTTGCTGTACGTCGTTCATTGCGGTGTTCCTCGGAAAGGACCTGCGAAGGGTGATAGTGGCAGATCCCCGGCGCGGCGTACGTTTAGTTCTTGCAGATGCACAGTTGCGCGAAAGATCGGCGGTACAGTCAGTCGGTACTGGCGTCGAGTCTCGAACAGAAGGTAACTTCGGGCAGACCTGAATGCTCGACACTGACATTTGCTTGAGGAAATCCAATGCGCACCATCGGCCTTATCGGCGGCATGAGCTGGGAGTCCAGCGCCGAATACTATCGCCTGATCAACCAACAGGTCCGCGAGCGCCTCGGCCCTTTGCGTTCGGCGCAGTTGCTGATGTTCAGCGTCGACTTCGGCCCGGTCGAACAGGCCCAGCACGCCGGGCGCTGGGACGATGCAGCGGCGATTCTGGTGGATGCCGCACGCAGGCTTGAAGCTGGCGGCGCCGATTGCGTGGTGCTGTGTACCAACACCATGCACAAGGTCGCCGAGCAGATTCAGGCCGCGATCAGCATTCCGTTCCTGCACATCGCCGAACCCGCCGCCCAAGCTGCATTGGAAATCGACGCGCGCACGGTCGGGTTGCTCGGCACCGCGTTCACCATGGAGCAGGACTTCCTCAAGCAGCGTCTGATCGCCCAAGGCCTGACCGTACTGGTGCCGGATGATGCCGAGCGCAAAGAGGTGCACCGGATCATCTACGACGAACTCTGCGTGGGCGTGATCAGCGAACAATCGCGAGAAATCTACCAAGGCGTCATCGAATCCCTGACCGCCCGTGGCGCCCAGGCGATCATCCTCGGCTGCACCGAAATCGGCCTGCTGATCCAACCCGAACACAGCGCCCTGCCCCTGCTTGACACCACCGAGCTGCATGCGCAGTCGGCGGTGGCGTTTGCACTGGGCGAATGACTCAAGGTTTCGACGAACCGCGCAGACGGGCCATGCTCAACGTATCGACCCACTGCCCGTCGCGCATTGAAGCGTCGACTGGCAGATTGCATTCGCGAGCAGGCTCGCTCCCACATTTTAATCCGGCCCTGGCACAACCCCTGTGAGCACTGAAGATTCCTGTGGGAGCGAGCCTGCTCGCGAAAGCGACCTCACAGCCAACACCTGCTTCCCGACGCTACCGTGCTGTTGCCAATTTTTGCCTTTTAAACGCCGCTGTTTAAAAGACACCTCCAGACACGCCTTCCAGGCTACAAATTCTTGCGCCATTGCCTACAGCTACGCCAGAATCCGCCGGCTTGTGCGCCTAGGGGGCGGATTCTATTGTGGTGCGGTCGCTGACGAATCAGCGATCGGGTCTCGCAGCCCGTCGATCTCTGGACGCACAACACCCGCTGTTTTTATGGCGGCTGTACGTGGGAGACCTTAGGGTCTGCCGGTTCTAGAGTCCCGGTCTGCGACCCGCGTACAGCTGCCACCAACCATTTCGTATCGCAGCGAAAGTTGGCAGCTCCGTCGACTCTAGGAGCTTCACCATGATCAAACCAACACCCAACCCACCCGAATCCGACCCTATCTCACCTTACGAATCCCTCGACTCAAAAAAACTTCACCAAGCCGCCGACCGCGCCCTCGACCACTACCTCTGCCCACCCGGCTCGACCCCACCGCCGTTCAGCCCCCGCGCCATGTACGCGGTCACTGCCGACACCAAAAACGAAGACCTGCTGGCCAACGCCTGCGAAACCCTCGCCTCAGCGAAAACCATCGCCCAGGAATTCGCCGGGCTGGTAAAGCCATCGCAGCGGCGGACGCTGATGGGGATTGCGCAGTTGATCATGCTCGGCGAACTGGCGGTAAATCGGGTGCTGGATAATCTGGAGTTACCGCAGTAGCGGGTCTCGCGGCGGGCTCTGAATAAGGCGCCGGCAGTGCTGACGCCTTCGCGGGCAAGCCCGCTCCCACAGGGGATTTGTGTAGCTCACGCGGCTGCGGTTACAGCGCTGAATTTGTGGGAGCGAGCCTGCTCGCGAAAGCGTCGGAGCAGTCAGCATTGCAACCGAACATTACGACAAATTCGCAAGCAGGCTCGCTTCCGCAACTGCCGCGCGGACAAGATCCGGCAAGACCGTTCGTCTGAATACCGTCTGCACCTGTCAGATCTGACAGGTGTGCTTTTTTTCAAACTGGAGTGAGATGGATCCCATTCAATGCACGGCACGGCACGGCAAAATTCTCAGGGAGCGCTTCCATGGATATCCAGTCTTCGATTTTCAACGAGCTGTTTGTTTTGTATCCAGTCATCATCCAAGGCTGGGTCACACCGGTTAAGCCGGAAGGCATTGCCCAGGGCGGGATACCCAAGGCGCTTTATGATGGCCAGACGCAAGGCCTGGAATGTCTGATAGATCCGTGGACGGAAATGCAGCTCGCTTCCTGGACCATGGCCGCTGATGACCGCGTCGACCTGTACGTCAACGACAACCCTACTCCCGTAACGGGCAAGACCGTTGCCCCGGGCGAAGAACAACAGCGGGTGCGCTTGTACTTGCCCCACGGCTGGCTCAACCAGGGCGTCAACCGCTTGTATTACAAGGTCACGCGCGTAGGAGGTAACGATGAATCGTCTCGGGACATGCTAGCCCTCTACCATTTGCGTCTGCCGGAAGCTCTGGATCTGATCATTCCGCTGGATGTAGTACGTGAAGGCGTGGGGCCGGAGCTAGCCGCACGAGGTGTGACATTTGCGTTTACTTACACCAACCGACGCCGCTTCGACACCATAGCGTTTGCGCTCGGCGATACCACCGTGCGATTCGATGTGCCCGAAGCGCCGGCCCCGATCAACCTGACGCTGTTCACCGATACCTTCCAGCGCGCCGGTGACAACCCGAATGCGGTGGCAGAATTCAAAGTATTTGACCAATTGGGCAATGCCGTCATGTCAGGTGAAAAGCGCGTGGACATTCACCTCGGTCGCCTTTCTCTGCTGGCACCCACCGTTCAAGGCATGAACGGCAATCAGTTCAGTCCGACCACCCCGGAAATCAGAGTCCTCGTACCGCAGGGTTCGTTACTGCCCACCGACACGTTGTGGGTGAACTGGCAAGGCGCGACGGCTGTCCCTGAAGGCTCCTACTCAAGCCCGCCTCGGCTGGTCAGTGCCGGCCTGGAGATTGCGGTACCGCGTTCGGTGCTCGCCTACAGCCTGAGCCAAAGGGTTTCAGTCAGTTATTTTATCGAGCGCGACGGCAAAGCCGTGGAGTCGGCTGTGTTGCTGCTGGACATTCTGCCGCTGCCGGCGACCGCTTTGAACGCCCCGAAAATTGTCGAGGCCGATGCCAATAATTTTCTCGATGTCACGGCGCTTGACACCAAAAACGCAACTATTCATGCGCTGCTGCATACCTTGATTGAAGCCGAACAGCCCTGCTGGCTGCGGCTGGAGGGCAAGAAGGCTGACGGCACTGCACATGACTTGACTCTCTGGGCTGGGTTGCCAGCTAGAGTCAACAGCACTTGGATCAACCAGGGTTTCTGGCCACAGACACTGGCAAACAGTTATCTCGTTCAATTGGGGCATGGCACGACGCTGACGCTTAAATACCTGGTGGCGCTGGACAAGAGCAATATCGAAACGAACGCAGTGAAATTTCCGGATCGGGTTTACACGATCAAGGCCGCGCCGGAATTGGTCATTGATGATTCGCCGATGCACTTGCATGCGGAGAAGCTACTTCAAAATTATGGCTGGGGTAGCAGGGAAGTCCCTGGCAATGTTCAGACTCGACAGCCCACCGGAGGTACGCCACCTTACACTTTCCAGTCGGATGATCTAGCAGTGGCTTCAGTTAATTCGGTCGGAAAAGTAACCGGGTTGAAAAACGGACAAACAACAGTCCGTGTCTGCGATCAGTCTGGATCGACAGTGTCGTTTGTGGTGGATGTAAGAAATGTTTTTCGAGTGATCAGAGGTACTGCAACTTATCCTGGCAACGTGCAAGGGGATAAAGATGCACAACTATGGGTGCGCAGCCAACGCGGTGTTCGCTTGCCTAGTAATTCGTATCAGCAAACACTATCGGCCAATTTCACCAATGTATATCAAGACTTTTTTGAGGGAATCTCCGTCTTTCTTCCAAGAGGACAATGCTGCGTTGTGGCTCAAGATCCCCCTACGCCGTATCTCGGAACTTGGATAGGGATTCGTTCCGACGGTACATTTTCTTATTCGAACGGATCACCGTCAGTGTCGACACGAGCAATCGCGTTTGTACCCACTTGAACTTTACAAAGAGTAAAACACAAGCTGGATTTCCCACAAATTGACTGGCAGGGCAAAGTTTCTAGCGAGCCCACCGCATTAGTCGCCCGAGTGGGTATCAAGGCTGAAGACTCGCTCCCACTATCGATACGGTTTGTTCAGTTACGAGTGTGGTGTCTGGGCTGGCGAGAGTACAAAGGCGACGATTTATTTGACGAGCGGTTTAAACAGCAGGGCGTGATCGAGGCTTTTCTTCTGATCGCGAAAGGCCCGCCACGTTTGGCGCAATGCTTTGATTTAAACGATGGCGTTTAAAAGAAACTCACTGACACGCCTTCCAGGCTACAAATTCTTGCGCCATTGCCTACAGCTACGCCAGAATCCGCCGGCTTGTGCGCCTTGGAGGCGGGTTCTATTGTGGTGCGGTCGCTGAATGTTCAGTGATCGGGTTTAGCAGCCCGGCTTATCTCTAGACGCACAAGGTCTTGCCGTTATGGCGGCTTTGCGTGGGGCACTTCGGTGCGCCGGGTTCTAGAGTCCTGGTCTGCTAACCCGCGTACAGCCGCCACCTCCTTCGTTAGCAGCGAACGGTGGCAGCTTAACCACTCTAGAGGCTTCACCCATGATCAAACCAACACCCAACCCACCCGAAACCGATCCCACCTCCCCTACGAATCCCTCGATTCAAAAAAACTCCACCAAGCCGCCGACCGCGCCCTCGACCACTACCTCTGCCCACCCGGCTCTACCCCGCCACCCTTCAGCCCCCGCGCCATGTACGCGGTCACTGCCGACACCAAAAACGAAGACCTGCTGGCCAACGCCTGCGAAACCCTTGCCTCAGCGAAAACCATCGCCTAGGAATTCGCCGGGCTGGTAAAGCCATCGCAGCGGCGGACGCTGATGGGGATTGCGCAGTTGATCATGCGCGGGGAATTGGCGGTGAATCGGGTGCTGGATAATCTGGAGTTGCCGCAGTAGCGGGGCTTGAATGATCGTTCCCACGCTCTGCGTGGGACTGCCTCAAGGGACGCTCCGCGTTCCAGCTCTGGGGGGACGCAGAGCGTCCCAGGCTGCATTCCCACGCGGAGCGTGGGAACGATCAACGCGTAAGCAGTGAAGATTCTTGTGGGAGCGGGCCGGGGGGCGGAATCGGGTTGTGCTTGACGGTGGGGTGGGCGGGGGGGGT
>NZ_JASCPT010000072.1:0-28951 GCF_029959775.1 Pseudomonas sp. PS01270
TGTGGGCGCGAGCCTGCGCGCGAAAGCGCTGGGCCAGGCGACTGCGATGTTGAATGTGTCGCTGCCTTCGCGAGCAGGCTCGCTCCCACAGGGGATTTGTGTTGGATCAGGGAATTGTGATTCGCCGCGCAATATTGTAGGAGTGAGTGTGCTCGCGATGGCATGCGCTCAGGCAACAACTATTTTGAATGCTCCAACCAAGCCCTTCAGAGCACCGACCACCCGCCCCACCTGTCGAAATTAATTCCAGCCTATCGGTGAATTATTTCGTGTCCGCATGTATCTGAGCCAGAAGAGCCGGCGCCATCATGGAGATGGCATCGCAGCGGTAATCTGGATCAGCGAGCGGGAACAGCGCAATGAAATCACGCAAGAACACCGTCAAACCGATCGGTTTGAAAGACATCACCATTGTCGACGACGCCAAGATGCGCAAGGCGATCACCGCCGCCGCGCTGGGCAACGCCATGGAATGGTTCGACTTTGGCGTCTACGGCTTTGTCGCCTATGTGCTCGGCAAGGTCTTCTTCCCCGGCGCCGATCCCGGCGTGCAAATGATCGCTGCGCTGGCGACCTTCTCCGTGCCCTTCCTCATCCGTCCGCTTGGCGGTTTGTTCTTCGGTGCGCTCGGCGATAAATACGGACGACAGAAAGTCCTCGCCGCGACCATCGTCATCATGTCCCTGAGCACCTTCGCCATCGGCCTGATTCCGTCCTATGCCTCGATCGGCATCTGGGCGCCGATCCTGCTGTTGCTGGCGAAAATGGCCCAAGGTTTCTCGGTCGGTGGCGAATACACCGGCGCGTCGATTTTCGTCGCTGAATACGCGCCCGACCGTAAGCGCGGCTTCCTCGGCAGTTGGCTGGATTTCGGCTCGATCGCCGGGTTTGTCTTCGGCGCCGGTGTCGTGGTGCTGATCTCGACGATTCTTGGTGAACAGCGCTTCGAAGAATGGGGCTGGCGGATTCCGTTCTTCCTCGCCCTGCCGCTGGGCATGATCGGCCTGTATCTGCGCCACGCCCTGGAAGAAACCCCGGCGTTCCAGCAACACGTGGAAAAACTCGAACAAGGCGACCGCGAAGGCCTCGCCGGTGGCCCGAAGGTGTCGTTCAAGGAAGTCGCAACCAAACACTGGCGCAGCCTGATGACCTGCATCGGCGTGGTGGCGGCGACCAACGTCACCTACTACATGCTGCTCACCTACATGCCGAGTTACCTGACGCACAACCTGCACTACAGCGAAAACCACGGCGTGCTGATCATCATCGCGATCATGGTCGGCATGCTCTTTGTACAGCCGCTGATCGGTTTCATCAGCGACAAGATCGGCCGCAAGCCCTTCATCGTCGTCGGCAGCATTGGCCTGTTCATTTTCGCCATTCCGGCGTTCATGCTGATCAACAGCGGCAGCATCGGCCTGATCTTCTCCGGCCTGCTGATCCTCGCGGTGCTGCTCAACTTCTTCATCGGCGTGATGGCCTCGACCCTGCCGGCGATGTTCCCCACGCACATCCGCTACAGCGCGCTGGCCAGTGCCTTCAACGTTTCGGTGCTGATCGCCGGTCTGACCCCGACTGCCGTGGCCTGGCTGGTGGAAAGCACCAACGATCTGTACATGCCTGCGTATTACCTGATGGTCATCGCCGTGGTCGGTCTGGTCACTGGTGTGACCATGAAGGAAACCGCCAACAAGCCCTTGCGCGGCGCGGCCCCGGCGGCTTCCGACCTCGAAGAGGCCAAGGAGTTGTTGCAAGAACACCACGACAACATCGAGCAGAAAATCGAAGACATCGATGCCGAAATCGCCGCGCTGGAAGCCAAGCGCAAGGAACTGGCGCTCCAGCATCCGCGCATCGATTGATCAGTGCGGCGTCGGCAATCGGTCCGACGCCACGCCGAGCTTGAGCTAGCCTTGAAACCGGATTGCATGCCATTCAAGGAGTTCACATGTTCAAGCTGATCAAAAGTTCGGTCGCTGGTGGATTGCTCTTCGCCAGCCTCCAGGCCGAAGCCGGCGGCATCATGATTTACGAGGCCGGCCACGAAGGCACCGGTCTGGCCAACGCCGGCTCTGCGGTCATGGCCAGCGACCCGAGCATTCTGATGACCAACCCGGCGGGCATCAGCCAACTGGCCGGCACGCAGATCAACTTCAACGCGCAGTTGATCCTCGGCGACGTCAGTTTCTCCCGCGACAACGCCAATACCTTCGGCGGCAACGAAGGTGGCAACGCCTTGAAGTACCTGCCCGGCTCCAGCTTCTTCATCAGCCATCAACTCGATGAGCGCTCCTCGATCGGCTTCGGCATGTACGGCAATTTCGGTCTGGCGCTGGACTACGACGATGACTGGGCCGGGCGCTATTTCGCTCAGGAGTCGGCCATTATCGGTGTGTCGTTCCAGCCCACCTATGCCTACAAGATCACCGACGACCTGTCCGTCGGACTCGGCCCACGCTTCATGCTTGGCTACTTCCGCACCGAAGTGGCGGTCAACAATAACGTGCTCGGTCTGGGCAACGCCGAGGATGGTCAGTTGCGCTACAAGGACACCGACTGGGGCACGGGCGCCAACGTCGGCGTGCTCTACAACCTCAACGAGCGCACAAAGCTCGGGCTGGCCTGGACCAGCAAGATCAAGCTCAAATTCGAAGACAAACCCGAGCTGAAGAAAATCACCAATCCGCTGCTGCGTCTGGCGCTCAACCGTCTCGACGCCGATCAGCTGAACGTCGACATGAACGTGCCGCAGACCGTCACCACCAGCGTGTCCTACCAGCTCGATCCGCAGTGGACGCTGCTCGGCAGCCTCGGCTGGCAGGACTGGAGCGATTTCGGCAAGGTCGGCGTGGAAGTCGATACCGGCCTGGGCTCGACTTCCAGAACGGCGCAGCGGCAATACAAGGACACCTGGCATGCCTCGATCGGCGCGCAGCACCAGATCAACCCGAAACTGCGCTGGAACGTCGGCCTCGGTTACGACTCCTCGGCAGTGGACGACAAGGATCGCACCGTCGACAACCCGATGAACGAAGCGTGGCGCCTGGCGACCGGGGTCAGCTATGCATTGCAGGACGATGTCGATGTGCACATGAGCTACACGCTGATCTACCTCGGCGACATGGACGTGCAACAGACCAAAGCGCGCTCCGGCGGCTCGGTCTCCGGCGAATACAAAAACGCCGCCCTGCATGTGCTGGGCGGCGGCGTGGTCTGGCGTTTCTAGGGATCACTCATCCTTCGGCGCCTGCGCCGGTGCGGTGAACCACTGCTCCGGCGGCACGCGTTTTTCCTGCTGCGGATCGCCCAGGTAATGCGGCGACATGATCTGCACGCCATATTCGTTGAACACGTCCTGAATATTGGCGTGGAGCATGCTCAGCAACACCGCACGCGGGCGCGGCTGGCTAGGGATGGCCTGGGCCACCAGTCGATACTCGGGATAGAAGTCCGACAACGCGGTCTGGAACACCTGCGCCGGCGGGTCTTCGAGCACGCCCGGCGTGCGTTTGGCCGCCTCAAGCAACATCGCTTCGACCTGGCGCCATGGCGTGTCGTAGCCGATGGTCACCACCGTGTCGACCACGTAGCCCGGGCCTTGCACGGTGCGCGAGTAGTTCTTGGTCACGGTGCCGGTGATCATCGAGTTGGGCAGCGTCAGCACTTCTCCGAGGCCAGTGCGAATCCGCGTGGTGAACATGCCCAGCTCGGTGACGGTGCCTTCGTACTCGCCGATCCTGACAAACTCGCCGGGGCGCAAAGTCCGCGTGTAGGTCAGGATCAACCCGGCCGCCGCTTGCCCGACGACGCTGGTGGCGCCAAGGGAAATCATCAGGCCGATCAGCACCGACAAGCCTTTGAACGCATCGGTCCCGGCGCCCGGCAGATAGGGATAAGCCATCGCCAGCGCAAACAGCCAGACTGCCAGTGCGGTCAGGCGTTGCGTCGGTTGCAGGGTTTCATGGTTGAGCCAGCTGAACGTCCCCGGCGCGGCCATCCGGCGCAGGATGCGTCGGGTAAATGCGGTCACGCCCCGGGCGATAAAGAAAATCGCCAGCGCCACGCCCAGCCCCGGTATCGCATCGACGATGCCCTGCAACAGATAACCGGCCAGTTCCACCAGATAGTTGTTGAGGCTTTCGCCCCACGGCCGCGTATACGGGAAGCGTGACAGGACGAAACCCAGCCATTCGTAGGACAGCAGCAGGATCAGCAACCAGCGCAGGAACAACAGACAGCGGCTGACCAACGGGTAGAGAAAATTCGAATCGATCAGTTGCACCCGCCCGACCTTCAGCGCCTTGGTGTGGCGATCCATCAGCGCCGGCAGTTTCGCCAACAGCTTGTGGCGCAGCCATGACAGACACCAGAGCAGCGCCAGATAGATCAGCGTGGCCACCGCCGCCAGCGCCAGCGAACGCACAATCATCTGCACGTTGCGCGCCTCACGGGTTTCGTTGACCACCTGGCGCAGTTTTTCCGCTGCGCCCTCGGCGGCTTCCTGCACCGAGGAATAGGCCAGGCTGTCGACGTCTTTCGGTGCAACGATAAACGCACGGGTATTGCCGATCAGCACCATGTAACTGTTCTGGATCGAATCAGTGCTGATTTTCAGCTCAGGGTCTTCCTCCAGCGCTTCACTGATCACCCGCTTCGCCCGCTTGACCCGTGAGGCCGGCGCCTCGCCAAGAATGGTCGCGCGAAACAGCATGATGCTGCGGTTGGCCACCTTCAGTTCTACCGCTTCGTCCGTTGCTGTCGTGGTGTCTTCCAGTGCCTGGCCGAGCCCGGACCACAGTGTTGCAGCCAGCAGCATCGCCAGCACCATCAGCCTGTTACGCATGCGCCGTTCCTTATGGCTGATTGTCGTGAGAGGTTTCGTCCAGCACTTCGCTGACGTCGGCCGGCTGATAGACCCAGCCGATGAACAATTCATAACCGACCGCCAGGATCACCGGCCCGGTGAACAGGCCGATGATGCCGCTGGTGACCATGCCGCCCAGCGCGCCGATCAGCACCACCGGCATCGGCACGGCCACGCCACGGCCGAGCAGCATCGGCTTGAGCACGTTGTCGGAGAGCCCGGCGATCACCATCCACACGGCGAAGATGATCGTGCCGGGGCCGACGCCATCATGGGCAAAGACAAACACCACCACCGGCACGGTAACCAGCAGCACCGGCAGTTGCATGATGCCCAGCAGCAACACCATCAACGCCAGCACGCCGGCAGCGGGCACGCCCATGATCACCAGTGCCACACCGATCAAGATCATCTGGATAAAAGCGATACCGACCACGCCCTGCGCCACCGCGCGAATGGTCGAGGTGCACAGTTGCGCGATCTGCGGGCCACGCACCGGGCCGGAAATCCGCGTGGTGATCGCCACCGCTGTGCGATGGCCGCGTTCGCCGTGGGTCATGATCAGTCCGGCGACGATCAGCGCGACGACAAACACCACGATGCCTGCGCCGACGCCGGCGGCCTGATGCAACAGCACCCGGCCCCAACTGGTCAGGTGCGGCGCCAGTTCCTTGAATACCCAGCTCAGGTCCTGCGAAGCGTGCATCCAGATGCCATACAACGGCGCGCCGATCAGCGGCCAGTCGGCGACATTGGCGGGTGGCGGCGGAATCTCGAACTGCCCCGCTTCCACGGTTTGCATGCCCACCTTCACCGAATCGGCCACGGATGCGCCGAGCAGGCTCAGCGGCACCATCAGGATCACCAGCCCCAGCAATACCAGCACAATCGCCGCCCAACCGTAACGGTTGCCGAGTTTTGCGCCGAGTTTCTGGTTCAGCGGGTACAGCGTGACTGCGAGGATCAACGCCCACAGCATCACATTGAGAAACGGATGGAAAATGTCGTAGCAGAACAGCACCAGGGTCGCGATCAACCCGGCGCGGATCAGTACGTCGAGCAAGGCTTTGGAACTGTTGAACGCAATCAGCGGCTTATCTTCCATGGCAACATTCCTGAGCGGTGCAGCATTCGGGATGCGCTGAGCCTAGAACATGTTGGGCTGGTCTTCCTGTGGGGCGCGGCATTATCGCTTTACGCAACACGGTGTGGGAGCGAGCCTGCTCGCGAAAGCGCAAGGTCAGGCAGCACGGATGCTCAGGCCATCTACCAACAAAACCATCACCCCACCGATTACTCCGCCCGCCGCATGGTGTTAAATAGGCGCCAGTCCCGACCTTGTCGCTTCAAGCCGTGCAACGAGAACCGCTATGAAAACCCCTGCCCAGAACATCCACGCTCAACAGGTGACCCCATGATCGAAGTCACCGAAGTCTCCATCGCCCAACTGCGCGCCGCCCTCGAATCCGGCCAGACCACTGCCGTGGAGCTGGTGCAGGCCTATCTGGCGCGCATTGATGCCTACGATGGCGCCGACACCCCGACGGCACTCAACGCCGTCGTCGTGCGCAACCCCGAAGCACTGAACGAAGCCCGCGCCTCCGACGCCCGCCGTGCCAACGGTGAAACCCTCGGCCCGCTCGATGGCATCCCCTACACCGCCAAAGACAGCTATCTGGTCAAGGGCCTGACCGCCGCCTCCGGCAGTCCGGCGTTCGCCGATCTGGTCGCCCATCGCGACGCCTTCACCATCGAGCGTCTGCGCGCTGCCGGGGCGATCTGCCTGGGCAAGACCAACATGCCGCCGATGGCCAATGGCGGCATGCAACGCGGCGTCTATGGCCGCGCTGAAAGCCCGTACAACGCCGCTTACCTCACCGCACCGTTCGCCTCCGGCTCGTCCAACGGCGCCGGCACCGCGACCGCTGCGAGTTTCGCTGCGTTCGGCCTGGCTGAGGAAACCTGGTCGAGCGGTCGCGGCCCTGCGTCGAACAACGGCCTGTGCGCCTACACCCCGTCGCGCGGGGTGATTTCGGTGCGCGGCAACTGGCCGTTGACCCCGACTATGGACGTCGTCGTGCCGTTCGCGCGAACCATGGCCGACCTGCTCGAAGTGCTCGACGTGGTCGTCGCCGAAGACCCGGACACCCGTGGCGACCTCTGGCGCTTGCAACCGTGGGTGCCGATCCCGCGCGTCAGCGAAGTGCGCCCGGCTGCGTACAGTGAACTGGCCGCAGATGCCAAAGCCCTGGCCGGCAAACGCTTCGCCATCCCGCGCATGTACATCAATGCCGATCCGCACGCCGGCACCAGCGAAGCCCCCGGCATTGGCGGCCCGACCGGTCAGCGCATCAACACCCGCGCGTCCGTGATCGATTTGTGGAAACAGGCGCGTCAGGCCCTTGAGGCCGCTGGCGCCGAAGTCATCGAAACCGATTTCCCGCTGGTCTCCAACTGCGAAGGCGACCGCCCTGGCGCGCCAACCGTGTTCACCCGTGGGCTGGTGTCGAAAGAGTTTCTGCACCATGAACTGTGGGATCTGACAGCCTGGGCGTTCGACGACTTCCTGCAAGCCAACGGTGACCCGAAGCTTAATCGTCTGGTTGACGTCGACGGGCCGAAGATCTTCCCGCACGACCCCGGCACCCTGCCCAACCGCGAAGGCGATCTGGCCGCCGGCATGGACGAATACGTGCGCATGGCCGAGCGCGGCATCACGCCGTGGAATGAAATTCCTACGGTGCCTGATGGCCTGCGCGGTCTGGAGCAGACCCGACGCATCGACCTTGAAGACTGGATGGATAACCTCGGCCTCGACGCCGTGCTGTTCCCGACCGTCGCCGACGTCGGCCCGGCGGATGCGGATGTCAATCCTGCTTCGGCCGACATTGCCTGGAGCAACGGCATCTGGGTGGCAAACGGCAACCTCGCGATCCGCCACCTCGGCGTGCCAACCGTCACCGTGCCCATGGGCGTGATGGCCGACATCGGCATGCCCGTCGGCCTGACCTTCGCCGGTCGCGCTTATGACGACTCGAACCTGCTGCGCTTCGCCGCCGCTTTCGAATCCACCGGCAGCAAACGCCAGATCCCACCGCGTACACCGCCGCTGGCTTAATGCACTGTGTCAGCTCCCACAAACCCTGTGGGAGCTGGCTTGCCAGCGATGGCGGCCTGACAGCCGCCACATTTCCACCTGACTACCCCACAGGGTTTGGTGTGAGGGCTGCCAACTCAGCACACCGGCCCAATCCTTACCAGGCCAATCCGCCGATCATCAGCGCCATCCTGATTACCACCGGCACTGACCATGATCAACCGCGCCCCCTCCCGCCTCACTCTGCTCGCCATGCTCTGCGGTCTGACCGGCACCGCCCATGCCAGCGGCTTTTTCGACGACGCCAAAAGCGATGTCCTGCTGCGCAACTTCTACCTCAGCAACGACTATCGCTCGCCCACGCCCTCCGGGAAAAACTACAAACAGGAATGGGCACAAGGCTTTATCGGCAACTTCTCATCCGGTTTCACCGAGGGCACAGTCGGTTTCGGCATCGACGCCCACGCTTTCGCCGGCCTGAAACTCGACGGCGGCAAGGGCCACTCCGGCACCGGCCTGTTACCGGTCGACAGCGATGGTCGCAGTGAACACAACTATTCCAGCGTTGGCGGTGCGTTCAAGCTGAAGGTCTCGCGAACCACCGTCGCCTTCGGCGAAATGACCGTAGAAACCCCGGTCTTCGACACCTCCGACAAACGCCTGCAACCGGAATACGCCACAGGCTTTTTGCTCAACAGCGCCGAGCTCGACAACGTCAATCTGCTCGCCGGGCATTTCACTGCATTCAAGAACCAGGACAGCTCTTCCGGCCAGGGCAACTTCTACGGCTACGGCGCCAACACCGAAGCAGGTGGCATCAGCTTCATCGGTGCCGACCTGTTCAGCTCCAGCCCGGTCGGCGGCGCACTCTACGCCTCAGAACTGAGCGACACCTGGCACCAGTACTACGGCAATCTGCACTTCAAACAGTCCGGCGTGCTGCTCGACGCCAACCTCTACCACACCCGCGACACCGGCCGCGCACTGGCCGGCGAGATCGACAACACCGCCTTCAGCCTCTCCGGCAAATACAGCGTCGGCGCGCACGCGGTGATGCTCGGCTGGCAGCGGATCAATGGCGACACGCCGTTCGATTTCGTCGGTGGCGACTCGATCTACCTCGCCAACTCGATCAAATACGCCGACTTCAACGGAGCCAACGAACGCTCCTGGCAAGCCCGCTACGACCTCGACCTCGGCGCCTTCGGCATCCCCGGCCTGAACTTCATGACCCGCTACGTCAGCGGCAGCCACATCGACGGCACGCACGCGCCGAGGGGCGGCGCCTACAACCCGTTCGACACCGACAGCGGCGACTATCAACCGCAACAAGGCAGCGGCGGCAAACACTGGGAACGCGATATCGATCTGAAGTATGTAGTGCAGTCCGGCGCCGCGAAGGATCTGTCGGTGCAACTGTCGCACGTAACCCACCGCGCCAACGAAGCGCAGGCCGGGGATGACATTGACCGGATTTACGTGGTCATTCAGTACCCGCTGGGTTTTTGAGGTAACACGATCAACCCGCCCACAGGTTCCTGCGTCGGCCACAAACCCTGAGTTTGCTCCTTGAGATCAAAATCAAATGATTTCAGCGTACCGCAGCGCCTACAGCGGCTAGCCAAGTGCCATCACCTCGTTTATTCTGCGCCCCCGCATAAAAAGCCAAGCCAGGAAGGCATTGATTGACCTTCCTGTTTGTAGTCAATCAACGCAAGCAGATTCAGGGATGTACATGTTTCAGCTATTCAAACTCGGAGCGGCCGTCGTCCTCGCCGCGACGCTCAGCGGCTGCATTACCGAAAGCGCTTCCTGGGTCAGCGAACCCTTGCAACCCAAGGCAAGCGAGCCAGTCAGTTATCTCGTTGGCTCAATCGGGCCGCAATCACTCAAGCAATCAGCCGCTGACAACCAGCGAATCTTTTTCCGCAAACGCGGTTCCGAATACGGTGCGGCCGGCGTCTGGAAAATGGCCGGCGCTTACTCCACACCGCAGGATGTTCAGGACGGTGTCGGCGCAGCGAGCGTATTCGTGCTTCCCCTGAAGCCGGGCGATTACGAGTTCTATGATTTCCAGTTCTTTTCCGCACGTTATCAACCTGGGCTAGGCACTGTTTTCACCTCGAGAGAGGCGCGGGAGAAATTCAACCTGCCGATGCGCCTGGAACCCGGCAAGGCCTATTACATCGGCGAGTTCCGCTCGTTCTGCCTGACAGCCGGTTTCTGCGCGTTCCGCTGGAGTGATCAGAACGCCCGCGATGCGCTGATTGCGCAACGTCTGGCGCCAGGATTGCCAACGCTGCAACCGCTGAAACTCGACCTGAACAGTGCTCAGCCCTACATCTTCACCGGCCCCATTCCGGGCATTGCCGTGGACGCCAAACCATGAAAAAAATCATCGCCCTCACCGCCGCCGCTCTGTTGACCGGTTGCGCGGCGACCAACACCTTGCCCGAGCGCACGCTTACGGACGGTCAAGATTATCTGCAGCCGATTCACGTTATGGTCGATGATCCGGAAAACGGCTCCAGCCTGCGCAACCACCTGCGTCAGACCGGTGTGTTCCGCACTATCGAAACCGGCAGCGGTAAAGCTGACGAGTACAACGTGAAGGTCAAACTCAATGTGGAACGACACCTACCGCCGTTTCCGGTGATTCTGCTGAGCACCGCGACGTTGTTCTTGCTGCCGCTGTCGAACGAATTCGACACGCAAACCGAATTCACCGTGTTCCAGGGTGACAAGCGACTGAAGCAATACACCTATCGCAACATCACTCAAAAATACGTCTGGCTACTGGATCAGGGCGGCGAGATGCGCGAACAGAACCTCGGCCGCATCGCCCGCGCCTTCGCGCAGGATGTGCAGCAGGACCGGCTGATCCCGGCAGTCGCGCAATGAACCGCGCGATGATAAAAGTCGCCGGCCTGCTCTGTGCCTCACTGATGCTGGGCGGCTGCGCCAACACCTTGCAACCGCTCGATTACCATGCCGATCAGGCCTACGTGCCGGTCACGCTCGGCATGGGGCCGGCCTATACGCGCATCGACGAGCAGCATCAGCGCGAAACCGTCAGCGTCCTGAAAAAGACCGGCGCGTTCTCGATGCTCGACGGCGGTTACACCCGCAACGGCTACAGCCTGTTGATCACCGAACCCAGCGACGGCAAGGTCAACTGGCTGGCGCTGGTCAACGTCTTCACCCTGTTCACCTTCCCGATGCCCTACCACTACCAGGACAACCTGCGCGGCTCGGTCTTCAAGGATGGCCAACTGCTCAAAACCTACAACTACTCCCGCGAAGGCTGGAGCGTGATGACGTGGTATGTGCCGATTCCCGGGGTCGAGAACAAACGGCAGATGCTCGACCAGTTGTTGGTGGAAATGGACCGGGACAAGGTGATTCCGTATCAGCCGTGAGGTTGGGTGATGGGGGCTGGTGCGGTGGACTGCGGCGCAATGAATTGCAATGTGTGAGCGAGCCTGCTCGCGAAGAGGCCATCAGGTACGGCGCAATTCTTTGATTTAAACGAAGCTGTTTAAAAGACACCTGCGGATACGGTCTCAAGGCTACAAATCCTTGCGCCGTTGCCTACAGCTACGCCAGAATCCGCCGGCTTGTGCACCTTGAGGGCGGGTTCTATTGTGGTGCGGTCGCTGACGAATCAGCGATCGGGTTTAGCGACCCGGATCTTAATTAGGTGCATCAGCGGTCCATGCTTCGTCGCAGGTTCAATTCTGCGACTGCGCTATGGTGGCTGTATGCGGGAGACCTTCGGGTCTGCCGGGTGCCTATAACCGGTTCGCTAACCTGCGTACAGCCGCCACCTACTGTTTAGCGACAGTGCCTGACGGCTCCACTTAATAGGAGCTTTATCATGATCAAACCAACACCCAACCCACCCGAAACCGATCCCACCTCCCCCTACGAATCCCTCGATTCGAAAAAACTTCACCAAGCCGCCGACCGCGCCCTCGACCACTACCTCTGCCCACCCGGCTCGACCCCGCCGCCCTTCAGCCCCCGCGCCATGTACGCCGTCACCGCCGACACCAAAAATGAAGACCTGCTGGCCAACGCCTGCGAAACCCTCGCCTCGGCCAAAACCATCGCCCAGGAATTCGCCGGGCTGGTCAAGCCATCGCAACGCCGAACGTTGATGGGGATTGCGCAGTTGATCATGCTCGGGGAACTGGCGGTGAATCGGGTGCTGGATAATCTGGAGTTGCCGCAGTAGCGGAGCCCGATGATCGTTCCCACGCTCCTGCGTGGGAATGCCTCAACGGACGCTCCGCGTTCGGCTCCCGATGGGATCCGGAGCGTCCCGGCTGCATGCCTTTGCGCATGGGAACACTCTTCATGACCGTTCATCGCAAACCCCCTCCGACCTGTCAGAGTTGACAGGTGACGGCCCGGCCGGTCTCGCATTAGATGCAGCAAGAGCGTTCCTACGTCATGCAAGGAGAATGCAATGAGCCGCGTCCGTAACTTCGTTGAACCGTTTGCACTGACCCGCCCGCAAGCCCCCGAAATGGTTGAGCTGGAACCTGCAATGGCAGACGTCCATGGCGGCGTCACCATTGTGAAAGCCAATGAAACCGAGGGCTTGTTGATCCTCATGCTGGCTTACTTGAATCAGACCAAGAACGATAAGCTCATCCTGCTGGCCAACGACAACAAAGGGCCTAGCACCACCATCGCTGAGGGCAAGGAAAGCGACGATACGCCCTTGCGCCTGCCTGCCGGCTTACTGCAAAAAGGCCTTAACCGCATCAAAATTCACATCGAGCGCACGTCCGGGAATGATGAACTCACACCTGAGCTGGTGCTCTACCATCGAACCTCTCCGCCCGGTGATGTACCACCGGTATTGAATCTCACCGTCAGCCACAAGGTCATCAACCAGGCGGAAGCTGACAAGTTCAAGGTGACTGTTACCTACGCCAACGTGCAGTGGTATGACCGGATTTTTGTGTCTTGCAATGGCGCGCATCACCAATATCAGCTCACACCCAGCAGTGTGTCGCCCCTGCCTCCCGTGCCACAAAGTGTGGTGATCGACATCCCGAAAGACAAGCTGATCGAGGGTGGCAACGATAAAACCTTCGAAATCAAATATCGCGTTGTCGACTACCTGACCAACCCGTCCGGCCCTCCAACCTGGTCCGATGCCGTGTTTGTGGAAGTGGATCTGGACAAGATCTCCCAAGAGCCGCCGACGCTCGTTAACGCCGTCTCCCCAATCGATGTGCTGGCAAGTGAAGGCGGAGTGAAGGTGCGGGCCGAGTTCCAAGCCGCTTTGGCAAACGACAAGGCGACGCTGAAGATTGTCGATGGCGTACCGGGATCATCATTTCCGCAAGTGGCATTCAACACCAACCAACGCGCCAATTTCACATTCAGCGTGGCGTTCCTCCTCGCTCATCAAGGCAAAACAATCCAGGTGTCGTGGGTATTGATTCGTGATGGCGTGCCCAGCGGCGAATCCCCTCCTCTGGAGGTGGTCATCGATAAAATCGCGGTGGACGACCCGCGCTTGCCGACGCCGAATATTGCGGGGGAAATGGGGCAGCAGCTCAATGTTCCGGAACTACCGAATGATGCGCGGGTGCTCTCGGAAAAAATTCCACTGATGCAACAGACCCACCCGGTCTGGGTTGATTTTGAAGGCGTCGACGCGGATGGAAACCCGGTAACCAAGGAAGTTTCGACCGGCGGGCCTAGTGAACTGGCGGACAGGATTTCGTTCCTGGCGCAAGTCGAGTGGTTGAAGAACCTGAAAGATGGAAGCTCGTTGAGAGTGGTTTGTGCCGTCAATCTTGATGGGCTTAAGGACAAGACAAAAGCGGTGCCGCTTCGGGTGCGTACTTATACGGTGAGTGTGGCCAAGCCATTGAAGATAGATCCGTCGGAAATGCTGCTCGGCGGCCTCAACTACTATATGTCCCCGCAATCCACTTATCAGCCAGACTGGACCCGAACCAGCTATAAGTCTCCACAGTCCCATGCAACTCGGCTTCCAGTTGATGGAACCCCGCCTTTTACCTTCACCTCTCACAACGTGCACATCGCAACCGTCCACTTCACGACGGGTGAGGTCTACTCTGTCTCAAACGGGTCGACCGTGATCGAAGTACGAGATGCAGCGGGGAGAACTGCTCAATACCCGGTGAAATGTTCCAATGTGTACGAATTATTCGCTGATTCCCGAGCTTTGACTTGGGGTGCGGCGCACGCCTACCTGCGAGATCAGGGCCTGGAGCCTATTCCGTTTACAAGGACTACCACGCAAACCTTCAACCCCCCCATCTGTTTTCAGTTTCAATCAAGTTTTCTAGGTCAGAGATCTCCTAATTTTTATGGCACCATTGCCATAAACGACCAAGCCCAAATCACCTATCTGTTTGCCAATGGTAAAGCCGTTCCTCCCGACCCCGCAGATCATCGACATATGGGGGTGGCCATCGGCCTAACTACCATCAGCGGTAGTTACCCTGTCATAGGTCGACGGCGGAAGCTGCCCTTGTTGCTTGACGAATAGCCATACCATTGATTTAAACAGCGTGGATGAGTCGAGTCTTTGTGCCGGCCGTAATGACCCTTTCGCGAGCAGGCCCGCTCCCACAGATTGACCGCATTCCAAATGTGGGAGCGAGCCTGCTCGCGATCACAAAGGGGACGGATTTATTTAACCCGATGGATGTGTTCGGGCAGCAGATTCGCTCGCGGGTCTGAAAATGCAGCCTGCGGCAGCTCGAGTGATATACGCATGAGCTGCCGAAGGCTGTGATTCGTTCTTGTAACGGCTAGGCTCATACTCGTTAGCGCACCATTAGTATGATAATTTGCGCAAAGTTCCCCACCCGCAAAAGGCCCGACCATGGCTACCGTACGAAAAACCATAACCGTGACTGACCAGCAAGACCATTGGATCAAAGCTCAAATAGAAGCGGGACATTACACCAACGACAGCGAATATATCCGCGATTTGATCCGTCGAGAGCAAGAGCGAAACGCTGAACTGGAAACCGTCCGCGCAGCCCTTCGAGAAGGAGAGTCCAGTGGTGCCCCCCGGCCATTCGATGCTGATGCTTTCAAAAAAAGAATGTTGAGGGCGCATGGCTGAATACCGACTTACCCCCGCCGCCGAAGCGGATCTTGAGGCTATCTGGACCTATACAGCTCAACAATGGGGTTTGGATCAGGCCAATCGCTACATCGACATCCTGACTGCGTCTTTCGAGCAGTTGGCTGATCGTCCCAAAACAGCACCCGCATGCGACGCGATCCGCCCCGGTTACCGACGCTGCAGCGTGGAGAGTCACGTGATTTATTTTCGAATCACCGCCTATGGGATCGCGATAATCAGAATCTTGCATGACCGGATGGAAGCGCAGCGTAATCTCTAACCTTCTCGTATCACCGAAAACCAAAGATCGCAGCCTTCGGCAGCTCCACAAATCGATGTAGAAGCTGCCGAAGGCTGCGATCTTTGCTTTTGGGAGACTGGCGGAAGACAGCCGGAGTCGAACCTGCCCGGGAACGGATGCCGTCCCCAACCAGGTTTGAAGCCCGGCCGCGCCGCTGATTGTGCGTCGGCATCGGCCTGCGCATCTCCGAGTGCAGACCTACCGTCCGTCGCAAACCCACTTTCAACTGTCAGATCTGACAGTAGCCAATTTCTCCCGCCCGGTATCTGATATCTCCATCCCGGCCGGCCCTCCCTGGCCGTCTCATCAGGAAGGTGTGCCATGGAAAAGACGCAACCCGACAACACGGTCATGACGCTGTATCCGGTGATAATCCCTGTTGCCACCGAGAACGTGATCACTGACCCGCCAGCAGAGCCACCGACAGTCACCTATGGCTTGCCGTTGAAGGTATTCACGGACCTCACGCGCGATGAAATCAACGCCGCTGGTGTACAGGTGGTGGTCGATCCGCCTACGGACGTTGGTGAATATGGCAGTATCAGACTCTTCGTCAACGGTGAGCAGAGCGGCGTTCCACAGCCAGTCATCAACGAGCGAATGACCTTCACCGTGTTCCAGAGGGCACTTCACGACGGCGTCATCAACACCATCCAATACATTCTGAAAAACGTCGCCGGCAATGACAGCAAGTCCATCGAAGCGTGGGCCCTCTACAACGACACGTTGCCCGGCGGCAATGATGTGCCTGGCACCGGTGATCATCCGGGGCTGCTGATCAGTCTGCCCGAAGGGCTCGGCAACCCGGCGGTGATTGAGAAGGATCAGGCCGCCAAAGGCGTACTCCTGACGTTCGATTACCCTCATTGCCGCGCCTACGATCAGGTGACATACGAGATCAATCGCCAGACCTTCAAACACACGGTGACGCCGGAACAGGCGGGCAAGGCATTCTCGGTGCTGATCGGTCCCGACACCTTTCAAAAAATTGGCAGCATGAACAACTGCCCGTTCTCCTACACGGTGGTCGATCAACTGGCCAACGCCACTCACCGGAACCGCTGGTCGAAGTACATTCATGCCAACATTGACCTTGAGCGAAACTTCCTGCCCCAGCCGATCCTGCGCGAAGATCCAGACGATGACATGGACGATCCAGCGATTGTGGACCTCGATGAACTCGACGGCCGGCCGCTACTGATCGTCGTTGCTCCCACTACTTCCGATTTTCAAAAGGGCGACACGGTCAGAGGGTATTCTCGGCTGAACGATTCAGCCGAGAAGCCGACCCAACCGGGCGTGATCACCGACAAGTTTGGAGTGCTGCAACCGTGCATTCTGGAGCTACCCAACGATCAACTGACTTCCGGCGCGCGCTTGCAGGTGCGTTATGAACTGGAACGGCCTGCAGGCACCGTGGTTGGGCACTCCAGAACGGCCGAGGCCGAGGTCATCGGCGAAGCGGCGCCGGATCTGGTAGCGCCCATAATCAAACAGGCACCAGGCAACAGTCTGGATCCGCTTGCCGCGAAAGATGCGCTGACCGCTCTGGTCTTTGATCCTTCCATTCAGCTCGACGACATAATCGTCGTGACCTGGACCAGCGCCCCGGGCACGCCTGCCGATGGCTCCTACACCTCGCCGCCTCACGTGGTCAAAGTGCTGGGCACGCAGGAGATTGCGCTGGACAACAAAGTGCTTGCGTACAGTTTCGGTGGCAATGTGACGGTGGATTACAGCAAGACAACCGGATCGGCTACGCGCGATTCCCTGCCGCTGTTACTGAGCGTGCAGGACATTGCGGACGCGGATCCCCGATTGCCCACGCCGACGATCGACCGGGTGACGGGAGATGAGCTGGACCCTGCGGATGTGTTGCCGACGGATCATACGCGGACGACCGCTTGGCCGCTGATTGCCTTGGGGCAAAAGATATGGCTGACGTATAGGGAAATAAAGCGTGATGGAAGTACGGGAATTGTTGAAGAGGCTTATAAAGGGAAAGAGGTGACGGCGGAGGATTTGGGTGGGATACGCCATCCAGTACCACTCGACAAGTTGCTGATGTTGGAAAACGAATCGACACTTGAGATTGAGGTGAAGGTTTCTTTTGATGAAACTGAAAGTGGGTACAAATCGTTGCCGAAGAGAATGTATCCAAACAAAAAGGGGTTCGATGATCTGACCACTTTCACGAATAACGACATGAATGGATGGAGTTTGCATGGATCAATAATCAACGAAAGCGGCGAGTACTATGCTCAGTCGCGCTTTTCTAATGAAGAGCACGACTTGGTTCTAACCAAGTCATATCAAAATATACAAAGTGGCAAGCCATGCAGTTTAAGCTTCGACTATTTAGTTCCGGGGACAGCGGTATGCCATGTTACTCTTGGCCACGAACAGCCAAATCCAATTACGCTTCCGCGCATACAATTAACTACCACTGGCACATGGAAAAAAGTTGAAATAAAATTTTACATGGGACTACCTGAAACAAGCACTTACTCCACAATAAGACTTTCAATAAGTTACGCTACAGCCGTAAAAATGGATAACATCCGATTAATGGCCATACCGAAATGATGCCACCTATATAATTGATACTATCAGAGACATCTAACTTCAAGCTTTTTTACTACAACGATGTGGTTGAAAAGAAAAACTGGCGGAAGACAGCCGGAGTCGAACCTGCCCGGGAACGGATGCCGTCCCCAACCGGGTTTGAAGCCCGGCCGCGCCACCGGGCGCGATTGTCTTCCTGAACTCAGGGTGCGCAGGCGTCAGCCAGCGCGTTGTCGGGGCGGATCTGGCGGGATTCGCCGAGGCGGCGGGTCAGGCCGAGTCGGTCGAAATACTCCAGATACTGAATACAGCGTTTGCGTCCCAAGCCTAGCGCATCACGGAAGGTTGTCACTTGAATCGACGGATTTTCTTCGGCGAGTTTCAGCAGCAGCGCCGCCATTTGCCGCAGGACGATGTCGCTGATAAACAGGTCGCGCACCACCTGGTGCATCAGGCCCAGCCGGGCGAGTTTGCGCAGCAGCAGGCGAACGTTGGCGTCGTCTTCGCCGAGCATTTTCGCCGCGTCGCGCACCCAGGGCGGGTCGAAACCGGCCTGTTCGAACAACGGCTGTAATTGCTGCCAGAGGATTTCGTCGTCGGCATTCAGGCGCACCTGATGATCGGGCAGGTGCAGCCAGGGGCCGCTGGCGAGGATGGAGCCGGCGTTGAGCAGTTCGTCGAGCAGGCTGATGAAGGTCGAGCGTTCCAGCGCCAGCGCGCTGAAGCGGCGCAGACGATCGCGGTCCGGGCCCATCTGGTCGGGTTCTTGTTCGTGGAATCGCGCCAGTTGTTCGAGCAAGGTGAATTTCAACTGACCCCAGCGCTGCACGTTGAACAGCAGTGGACCTTGGCGGGTATCGATCAGGCGGATGTTTTCTGCCAGCGACCACTGCGGGCGCGGGCGGTTGAACTGGCGTTCGAGGCGTTGCGGGTCGAGGCCGCCGGGGCTGTGGTTGAGCAGTGCCGGCAGGGCCTGTTCGAGGCTGACGCTGAGCGCGAGGGTTTGCAGTTGCGCGAGGCGTTCCGGGCTGCGGCGTTGGCGCGCCGGGGCGAACGGGTCGAGGACCGTGCCGCCGCCGAGGGTGCGCTGGGCGCTGGAGTCGCGCAGGATCAATCGATCGCCTTTCACCGCGTGCACCGGCGCGTTGATCAGCAATTGCGCGAACATGCGCTCGCCGGGGCTCAGGCGCGGGCCTTGCAGCAAGGCGACGCGGGCGATGACATCCTGGGTGCCAAGGTGCAGATGCACCGGGTGAAAGTGTTCGAAGGTGCGCTCGCCGGGCAACAGCTGAAAGTCGATGTCGACGCGCTGGGTCGGGGCATGCAGCCAGTCCGCCAGCAGCCATTGGCCACGGTGGATCTGCGTCAGTTCCAGACGATCGCCGCTGAGGTTCAATGCCACGCGTTGACCAGCGAACGCTCGTTCGGCGGCCTGGTTTTGCGCATGCAGCCCACGGATGCGCACCGATTTGCCCGCGGGCCCCAAGACAAGTTTGTCGCCCACCGCAACCGTGCCCGAAAACGCCGTGCCCGTGACCACAATCCCCGCACCCGCGACGCTGAATGCCCGATCGATCGCCAGACGAAAGCCGCCCTCACAACCGCGCGCCTGCACCTCGTTCTGTGCCTGCAATAACGCCGCGCGCAACTCATCGACGCCCTGCCCGTTCACGCTCGACACCGTAAAAATCGGCGCATGGGCGAATGGCCCGGGCGCCAGCAAATCGAGCACCTGACGCTGCACCTCTTCCACCCTGCCCGCTCCCGCCCGGTCGCATTTAGTGATCGCCACCAGCGCGCGGGGAATGCCGAGCAGTTCGACGATCGCCAGATGCTCGCGGGTCTGCGGCATCACGCCGTCGTCGGCCGCGACCACCAGCAACACCAGATCGATGCCCTGCGCACCAGCGAGCATGTTGTGGGTGAATTTTTCGTGGCCGGGCACGTCGATGAAGCCGGTCAGCCCGGCGCCCGCTGCGAGTTCGGCGTAGAGATAACCGAGGTCGATGGTCATGCCGCGTTCGCGCTCCTGCGGGCGGCGGTCGCCGGTTTGTCCGGTCAGCGCTTGCAACAGCGAAGTCTTGCCGTGGTCGATGTGCCCCGCCGTGCCGACGATCACCGGTCGACCTGCAATTGCGCCAGCTGCGCCAGCCACGCTGGCTCATCGTCGAGCTGACGCAGATCGAGCCACAGCGCATCGTCGCCGATTCGCCCAAGCACAGGGATCGGCAAACCGCGCAACGCCGCTTCGAGATTGAGCAGATAACGCCCGCGCCAGCGCTTGGACACCTGCGGGCGGCAACACAGCGCTGCACTCGGCAAGCGCGCCACCGGTTGGCTGCCGCTGCCGATCATGCCCAACGCCTCGACTGCACTGACCTGCCAGACCTCGCCCAACACATCGGCGAGCAACGGTTGCAAACGCACAGCCTGAGCATGAATCTCCGCTTGCGGCCGGGTCAGCAGGCGCAGGCTCGGCAGGCGCTCGACGAGGCGATCAGGGTCGCGGTACAAACCGAGCACCGCCTCCAGCGCGGCCAGGGTCAACTTGTCGACCCGCAGCGCACGCTTCAATGGGTTCTTCTTGATCTTCGCGATCAGTTCTCTGCGCCCGACAATCAATCCGGCCTGCGGCCCGCCGAGCAATTTGTCGCCGCTGAAGGTGACGATGTCAGCGCCATCGAGCAGCGCCTGCCGCACGGTCGGTTCCGCCGGCAGCCCCCAGCGCGTCAGGTCGAGCAGACTGCCGCTGCCCAGGTCCTCCAGCAACGGCAAGCCATGAGCGTGTGCCAACTCGGCCAGTTCCGCAGTCGGCACCCGCGCGGTGAAGCCTTCGATGCTGTAGTTGCTGGCATGCACGCGCATGATCAAACCGCTGCGCGGGCCGATTGCTGCTTGGTAATCCCTGGCATGGGTGCGGTTGGTGGTGCCGACTTCGTGCAGGCGCACGCCGGCCCGGGCCATGATGTCGGGGATGCGGAAGGCACCGCCGATTTCGATCAGCTCACCGCGCGAGATGATGCCTTCCTTGCGCGCGCCGAGGCTGTTGAGGGTCAGCAGCACGGCAGCGGCATTGTTGTTGACCACGGTGACGGCTTCGGCGCCGGTCAGTTCGCGGATCAGGCCTTCGATCAGATCGTCACGATCACCGCGCTTGCCGCTGGCCAGATCGAACTCGAGATTGAGCGGATAGCGTGCGGCCATCTGCACCGCTTCGATGGCTTCCTCGGGCAGCAAGGCGCGACCGAGATTGGTGTGCAGCACCGTGCCGGTCAGGTTGAATACCCGGCGCACCTGGCTGCGTTGTTGTTGCGCCAAGCGTTCGCCGACGCGGCCGGCGAGCACTTCGGGGCCGATCTCCACCGCCGCCAATTGGCCGCTCAACACGCCGGGCCTTAGCTCATCGAGCAACTGACGCAGGCCCGTCAGCAACGAATCCCGGCCGTAACGCTCGGCCAACGGCGCGCACGCCGGATGACGCAACAAGCCATCAATGGACGGCAACCGCAGGGCAACGCTGGAAGACATCAGCCACTCCTGATTTCACTGAAACAATCCCTTTTGGGAGCAAGCTTGCTCCCGAAAGGGTTTCAGAAGTGTAGACGCACTGCCGGAGCTAGCCTGCTCGCGAATGCGGTGTGTCAGTCAATGTGGAGGTGGCTGACCTGACGCCTTCGCGAGCAAGCTCGCTCCCACAGGGAAATCCGGGGCTGACCGGGCTTTGTGATTCGGCACATAGACCTGTGGGAGCACACCCCTCTCCCACAATTTTGCTCTGGTCAGTCGTCTCCCGGCGCCAGGAGCAGATTGGGGGCCAGACGCTGATAGCCGTCCTGGGCCAGGCGCATGTCCAGCAGCAAACTGCCGAGATCTGCCGACAACGCTTCGGCTTCGGCGTCGTTCTCCAGGTAGAGCAATTTCAGGTAGCTGTTGCAGCTCGGGCAGACTTCGGCGCGCAGCGGGGCCTGTTCGGCGCTGTGCCGATCGTCTTCCTGGCTCAGGTACTCGAGGCCTTTGCTTTGCTCGCAATACACGCACTTGACCCGCACCACATGCCATTCGCAGGCGCACAGCGAACACACCAGATAACGCAAACCGTTGTGCTTGCCGCGATGGCGAATGACCCCGGCCATGGCAGGTGAACCACAGGCCGGGCATTGGCTGAGGCTGTCACCGGGTTTGAGTTGCAGCTGCGGCACGCTGAGCAGCCAGTGGCTCCAGGCGGTTTGCAGGGCGGCGCCGAGAAACGGCACCAGCGCCGCCGGCACCAGCGAATACTGCCCACTGACCAGCGCCACCGCCCACGCACGCAGCTGGCCGGAACTGGCCCCGCGCAGAGTGTCCAGCGCGTCGATCACTGCAGGTTGATCCGCTGGCGCATAGCGCTGCAGCAAGGCGTCCAGCCACGGCTGCCAGGCATCTTCGCGCACCAAGGTATCTGCCGCGAATGGTGGCAGACCGTGTTGCTGACAGGCTTCGAAACGCTGCGCATCAAACGGCGCGGTGAGCGGCGGATCGTCGAAGACCTGCTGCTGCGCCCGGCACAACCCGGCCATCAGCCGCAGGTAATCCGCCAACTCATTGCCCTCAGCCAGACGCTCAAGGCGCTCGGCGCGCAGGGCAAACAGGTTACGTGGCGGCAGATACAGAAACGGCGGCGAACTGGCCGCCGCCTCGATTTCCCCAGGTTCAAGAATGCTTGGCAAAAGTCAGCCCTTTTTCGTCAGCGGTCGCTCGCGCACGTCCCGAGGCTGTTCGTCGCGGGTCACCTCGCGGTACCACAGTTCATGGTGTTTCTTCGCCCACGGCCGGCTGACCCAGCCATGCAACATGGCGTCGACCGAACCCTTGATCCACAAACCAGCGTAGATGTGCACGATGATGCTCAGCACCAGCACGAACCCGGCCAGCGCATGCAACAGCATGGCCCAGCGGATCGTGGTGATGCCGAAATACGCGCTGAACCACGCGCGCCAGATCACCAGCCCGGTGAACAGCAACGCGAGCATGCACAGCAGTAAAGTCCAGAACAGCAACTTCTGCCCGGCGTTGTATTTGCCCACCGGCGGCACGCTTTCTTCGTCGTTGACCATCATCCGATTGATCCGCCGCAGCCACTGACGGTCATTGGCGATGAAGAAATTGGTGCGCCAGAAGCTGAACACCAGGCCGAGAAACAGCACGAACATGGCGATGCCCATGTACGGGTGCAGAATTCGCGTCCAGGTGCCGCCGCCGAACAGGTTGCTCAGCCAGAACAGCGATGGATGAAACAACGCCAGCCCGGACAACCCGGCCATGAAAAACAGGATCGCTACCAGCCAGTGGTTGGTGCGCTGGTTGGCGCTGTAACGCAGGATCGTCTTGTTGCTCATGGCCGCTCCTCCCCGCGTGGATCGAAGGTGTGCACCGCCGGGTCGACCACGTGCACCGAGGTGTCGGGTGGCGTCGGATGCTCATCCTCCTCGACACGATTCGGGCCGATGCGCACGTAGTGGAAGAACCCGGCCAGCACCGCCGCGCCCATCGCCAGCAGGCCGAGGGGTTTGCTGATGCCTTTCCACAAACCCACCAGCGGACTGATCGCCGGATGGTCCGGCAAACCTGCATAGATTTTCGGCGTATCGGCGTGATGCAGCACGTACATCACGTGGGTGCCACCAACGCCTGCCGGGTCGTACAGACCGGCATTTTCAAAGCCACGGCTTTTCAGGTCGACGATGCGTTCAGCGGCGTGTTCCTTCATGTCTTCCTTGGTGCCGAAGACGATCGCGCCGGTCGGGCAGGTTTTCACGCAGGCCGGCTCCAGCCCTACCGCGACCCGATCGGAACACAGCGTGCATTTGTAGGCCTTGTGATCCTTCTGCGAAATGCGCGGGATGTTGAACGGGCAACCGGTGATGCAATAGCCACAACCGATGCAGTGGTCCTGATCGAAATCGACGATGCCGTTGGCGTGCTGAATGATCGCCCCGGGGCTCGGGCACGCGGCCAGGCAACCGGGTTCAGCGCAGTGCATGCAGCCGTCCTTGCGGATCAGCCACTCAAGGTTGCCGGCGTCGGTTTCGTGCTCGGTGAAGCGCATCAGCGTCCACGAATCCGCCGTCAGATCCTGCGGATTGTCGTAGGTGCCGTGGTTGTGGCCGACCTCGTCGCGCAGCTCGTTCCATTCCGAGCAGGCGACCTGGCAGGCCTTGCAACCGATGCATTTGGTGGTGTCGATCAGCTTGGCGACGCCTTGCTGAGTCCTCACCGACGGCGGCACAGTGGTGGTGGCCGAGCGGGCAATGATGTCTTGGCTGGCCATTTACAGTTTCTCCACGTTGACCAGGAATGACTTGGATTCCGGGGTCTGAGTGTTGCCATCGCCGAGGAACGGCACCAGGGTGTTGGTCAGGTAACCGTGACGCGTCAGGCCGGTAAAACCCCAGTGCAGCGGGATGCCGATCTGATGCACGACCTGGCCGTTGACCTGCAGCGGCCGGATCCTTTTCGTCACTACCGCCACCGCCTCGATAAACCCGCGCTTGCAGCTGACCCGCACGCGATCACCGGCAGCGATGCCCTTCTCGTTCGCCAGCACCTCGCCGATTTCGACGAACTGCTCGGGCTGAGCGATCGCGTTCAACTTGCAGTGCTTGCTCCAGAAGTGGAAATGCTCGGTGAGCCGGTAACTGGTGCCGGCGTACGGGAAGTCCTTGGCCTCGCCGAGGGTTTCCCAGACCGAATCGAAGATCCGCGCCGCCGGGTTGCTGGTGGCCTTCTTGTTCTGCGGGTGCAGCGGGTTGATGCCGATCGGCGTTTCGAACGGCTCGTAGTGCTCAGGGAATGGCCCTTCGTTCATCTTGTCGACGGCGAAGAACCGCGCAACGCCCTCGGGGTTCATGATGAACGGATTCATCCCGGCTTCCGGCGGCACGTCGGCCTTGTAGTCCGGCACATCGGTGCCGGTCCAGGTCTTGCCGTTCCACCACACCAGCCGCTTTTTCGGGTCCCACGGTTTGCCCGCCGGGTCCGCCGAGGCGCGGTTGTAGAGAATCCGCCGATTCGCCGGCCACGCCCACGCCCAGCCCTGATGCTGGTGCATGCCGAATGGGTCGGCGTTATCGCGCCGGGCCATCTGGTTGCCGGCCTCGGTCCAGCTGCCGGCAAAAATCCAGCAACCAGACGCGGTGCTGCCGTCATCCTTGAGCAAACCGAAGCCGGCCAGTTGCGTGCCGGCCTTGACCGTAACGCCGCTGGCATCGGTGAAATCGCTGACCGCGCTGCCGTTGATTTCCCGCGCCAGTTCTTCCGGCGAAGGCTCGTCGGGGATTTTGTACGGCCACGACAGTTTCAGCAGCGGGTCAGGAAACTTGCCGCCCTCGCTCTGATAACGCTGGCGCAGGCGCAGGAACAGTTCGCTCATGATGCGAATGTCGGTCTGCGCTTCACCGGGGCCATCGGCGCCTTTCCAGTGCCATTGCAGCCAGCGGCTGCTGTTGACCAGCGAGCCGTCCTCTTCGGCAAAACAGGTGGTCGGCAGGCGAATGACTTCGGTCTGGATTTCAGCGGTTTTCACGTCGTTGTACGGCCCGACGTTCTGCCAGAACTCCGAGGTTTCCGTGGCGAGCGGGTCCATCACCACCAGCCACTTGAGCTTGGCCAAGGCGCCCATCACGCGGTTCTTGTCCGGCAACGCAGCGATCGGATTAAAGCCCTGACAGAAGTAGCCGTTGACCTTGCCCTGGCTCATCAGGTCGAACATCTTCAGCACGTCGTAGTTGGGGATGTCGAGCTTCGGCAAATGGTCGAACAGCCAGTTGTTCTCGGCGGTGGCGTTGGCGCCGTACCAGGATTTCATCAGGCTGACGTGGAATTTGCTGTAGTTCTGCCAGTACGAAAGCTGCCCCGGTCTGAGCGGAACCTGTGTGCGTTTGAAGATGAACTGGCCATAGTCCTGCTCGCTGTCGCTGGGCAGCGTGAGGTAGCCGGGCAAGGCGTTGGACAGCAGGCCGAGATCGGTCAGACCCTGGATGTTCGAGTGCCCGCGCAGCGCATTGACACCGCCGCCAGGCATGCCGACATTGCCCAACAGCAGTTGCACCATCGCCGCGCTGCGGATGATCTGCGCGCCGATCGAGTGCTGCGTCCAGCCGAGGGCATAGAGAATCGTCATGGTCTTGCCCGGCGTCGAGCAGGTGGCAATTTCTTCCCAGATTTTCTGCATCGCGTCGACCGGCATGCCGCAGATCTGGCTGGCCAGGTCGATGTTGTAGCGGCTGTAATGCTGCTTCATCAGTTGATAAACGCAGCGCGGGTCTTGCAGGGTCGGGTCGACGCGGACGAAACCGTCCTCGGCGAATTCGTAACCCCAGCCGGACTTGTCGGTATAGCTGCGTTTTTCCGCGTCATAGCCGCTGAACAGGCCGTCTTCGAAGCCATAACCGGCTTTGACGATGAACGACACGTCAGTGTAATTGCGCACATATTCGTGCTGGATCTTGTCCTCGGTCAGCAGGTAATTGATCAGCCCGCCCATGAAGGCGATGTCGGTGCCGGTGCGGATCGGCGCGTAATAGTCGGCCACCGAAGCGGTCCGGGTAAAACGCGGATCGACCACGATCAGCCGCGCGGCGTTGTGCGCCTTGGCCTCGGTCACCCATTTGAAGCCGCACGGATGCGCTTCTGCTGCGTTGCCACCCATTACCAGGATCAGATTCGCGTTGGCGATATCGGTCCAGGTGTTGGTCATGGCACCACGGCCGTACGTCGGGGCAAGACTTGCCACCGTCGGACCGTGTCAGACACGCGCCTGGTTATCGAACCCCAGCAGACCGAGGCTGCGAATCACCTTCTGGGTGATGTAGCCGGCTTCGTTGGATGCCGCCGACGCCGCAAGGAAACCGGTGGTCAGCCAGCGATTCACCGTTTGCCCGTTGGCATTTTTCTCGATGAAGTTGGCGTCGCGGTCGGCCTTCATCAGGTCGGCGATGCGATCGAGGGCTTCGTCCCAGCCGATGCGCGTCCATTCATTGCTGCCGGGCTTGCGCACTTGCGGGTACTGCAAGCGGCCGGGGCTGTGAATGAAGTCGAGCAGGCCCGCGCCTTTCGGGCACAGGGTGCCGCGATTGACCGGGTGGTCGGCGTCGCCTTCGATATGAATGATGTTTTGCGCCACGTTCTTGCCGGCATCGCCCTGGCTGTACATGATCAAACCGCAACCGACCGAGCAATACGGGCAGGTGTTGCGGGTTTCACGGGTGTGGGCGAGCTTGAAGTGACGCACCTGCTCGGCAAAGGCCGCCGTCGGGGCCATGCCCAACGCGCCCAGGCTTGAGCCTGCAAGGCCGATACCGGCGACCTTGAAGAACTGACGACGGCTGAGATCCATCGTGCACTCCTGATCAGGTGGAACCCGGTACTTGCGCCGGGCTTTATCTGGACAATCACGGTTGCGACGCCTTGGCGCCGACTTTTTCACTGTAGACAAAGACCTTGCCGATTGTGTGAAAACCGACCGTCGGGTGTTTCATCTGCAATCTCGAGGTATTGATCGTTCCTACGCTCTGCGTGGGAATGCCTCAAGGGACGCTCCGCGTTCCACTGGGACGCAGAGCGTCCCGGGCTGCATTCCCACGCGGAGCTTGGGAACGATCAGTCAGATCGCTATTGCGAGCAGGCTCACTCCTACAGGGAACGAGTTGCGCATAGAATGTCCGGCAGAACCAACTCCGCCTTGACGAGACCGCGCATGACTTTCGATTTTGATCAGTTGTTCGACCGCCACCACACTGGCAGCACCAAGTGGAGCCGCTACCCGGCCGATGTGTTGCCGATGTGGGTCGCTGATATGGATTTTGCCGCGCCGCCGGTCATCGTCGAAGCCCTGCAACAGCGCCTGCTGCACCCGCTGCTCGGTTACAGCGTGGCCCAGGACAACCTGCGTGAAGCGATCGTCGCCGACCTGTGGCACAAGTATTCATGGCAGGTCAAACCGCAGGAGCTGATCTTCCTGCCGGGTGTGGAATCGGGCTTCAACATGGCGCTCAAGGCGTTGGTCCAGGCGCAGCAGAATGTCGTCGTGCAAGTGCCGAACTACCCGCCACTGCGTCACGCACCAGGGCATTGGGGCCTGAACAAGGTCGAGCTGGAATTCAACGCCCAGGCCGATGGCACTTACGCCACGCCGCTGGACGCACTGCGCGCTTCGCTGAAAGGCGGCGGCGCCCTGCTGTTGAGCAACCCGCACAACCCGCTCGGCAAGGTCTTCGACCGCGAAGAGTTGCAGGCAGTCGCGGACATCTGCGCAGCGCAGGACGCGTGGATCATCTCCGACGAAATTCACGCCGAACTGTGCTTCGACGGCCGCGTGCACATTCCCACCGCATCGCTGAGCCCCGAGATTTCCAAACGCACGATCACCCTGATGTCGGCGAGCAAGGCCTACAACATCGCCGGGCTCAAGACCTCGTTCATGATCATCCAGGACGCCGCCCTGCGTGAGCGCGTCAACCACGCCCGCTGCGGCATGGTCGACAGCGTCAACCCACTGGGCATGGAAGCCACCCGCGTCGCCTACAGCGAAGCCGGGCCGTGGCTCGCGGAATTGAAAATCTACCTGCAGGCCAACCGCGACTGGCTGGTAGACGCGGTGCGCACGCGCCTGCCGGGCGTGACCATCAACGTGCCGCAGGGCACGTATCTGGCGTGGCTCGATTGCACCGCGCTGGACCTGCCGGATCCGCAGCGGTTCTTCCTCGAACAGGGCAAGGTCGGGCTGAGTGCCGGGCTGGATTTTGGTGACCAGCATCAGCAGTTCGTGCGCTTGAACTTCGGTTGCCCGAGGGCGTTGCTCGAAGAAGGGATTGCGCGGATGGAGCGGGCTTTGGCCAACCACAATCTCTGATCCTGCCCCGAGATTCCCCTGTGTAAATGATCCCCTGTGGGAGCGAGCCTGCTCGCGAAAGCGCGGTGTCAGTCGACATATTTATCGTCTGACAGACCGCTTTCGCG